>NZ_JAFCUI010000013.1:0-52530 GCF_049896445.1 Acinetobacter sp. TWP2-2-3 | reverse complement strand
CTTTGGTAAAGACTTTGCCATCTACCGGAGAGATATTGTCAAAGTATTCACCTTTGACTGGAGCGACCCATTCGCCGCCAATGAAATTATCGTATTGTGCTTTAAAATGAACTTTTGAACCGTCAGTATTGGGGTCTGCATAACGCATAATCTATTCCTTTATATGATTGTTAGTGGTGCAGGCTGCGCGCATGTTGCCGATCAAAAAATATAGGCGCTTCTGCATTCAGCTCTACTATAAAGAGGGAAAAAGACGGGCGGTTGTTTGTTTACAGGCTTGCTACAAAAGACAATATTTGGAGACAAGCAGTAGAACAATAAAGGTTATAAATTTTAAATTTAAAAACAAGGGATTATAGCACTTATAAACCATCGAAAAATTGGCATATTTTCAATGTGCTTAATTACATTCCAACCTAATAAGGATTCAAAAGAAGCCAAGCAGGAGAAATGAGGGTAAGTTTCATTTCTCCTTCCACGTTTATCTAAAGCCCTTTGTCATGCAGCCATTGAAACAGTTGCTGATAAACCTTCTCACGTACAGATTGCTCTGAAAGTACCAGATCATGTAAACCGTTCTGGATACTTTGAACCGTGACATCGCCTTTAATTTTTTTGGCATATTTTTGAATGTCTTTAATGCCTAAAATCACATCACTGCTTTGTGCGGCTTTGCCCCATTTTTTAGGATATAAAGTCTGATGCGAATGCATGATCAATACCGGAACATCGAGCTGAACACCGCGATGAATTTCCTTCTGTGCCTCATGAATGGCACGAATAAAACTGATCCGAACCATCGGGTAGCGGGTCTTTTTCCAGTCCAGACTGAAGTCCCATTCGCCTTTTAAATCCTTATGCAGGCTAGTGGCATACCACTTGTTCAGCTCGCTTGGAAATTGAAGGTTGGGAAAAATTTTGGCCAGTTTGCTCAGTTGCGGAATGCCAAGCGCACGTTTAATCGGATTCATATTGAAGTCATAAAATGGACTGTTGACCCAAAGTGCTTTAATTAAAGAATGCTGCGGATGATGTGCCGCATACAAGGTCGTGGTCAGGCCGCCGGTAGAATGACCACAGAGCAGGGCAGCATCGTGACCCTCGGCTGCTATAATGTCGAGGGCTTGGGTAATTTCTGCATTATATTCAGCAAGGTCATACACGTTATAATATTTTTGATGCGGCAGAATCGAACGTCCGTATTTTCTTAAATCCAGCGCATAAAAATCAAAACCATGCTGATTAAAGCGCTCTGCCATTTCGGTCTGAAAAAAATAATCGATAAAGCCGTGAATATATAAAACTGCTTTTTTTGTAGGTTGGGCTGCTTTTTTACGGATTAGGGTTGCTACGACTTTGCCCTCATAATCATCAGGAAAGTTTAAGGTCGCTTGCTCATAACCTGTCCCCAGAATATCGGGCTGATAAAGCGGTTGCAGTTCACTCATTTTTATACTCGTTCATCTTATTAAATTTATGCTTTATCCTTGATGAGCTGAGGTTTTTTGTCAAACAGATCTTGCTACCGATTTAAATTAAAAATACGAATACGGGTTAATTTAAAAAACCGTTCAGAACCTGGCTGAAAATGAGTGTTATCAGATTATAAAATCCTGCTACAAGTATTATAAATTTGCTAAATGACCCAAGCGGCTAAAATCAGGATAAGCTATATAAAATAACGAGAGTGATGTCATTATTTTGGCAGAACTGCCGAAGATTGATTAGATGAGTTAAATAATGCCCAGAGAAAATTTGAACAGTAAACGCCCTTTATATATTCCTTATGCTGGAAATACTCTGCTAGAACTCCCACTACTCAATAAAGGCTCTGCATTTTCTGAAGAAGAGCGTAGAAGCTTTAACTTGCATGGCTTGATTCCTCATGTCACCGAGACGATTGAGGAGCAAAGTCAGCGTTCTTATCAGCAGTATTGTGCTTTTAGCAGTGATATTAACAAGCATATTTATTTGCGGAATATTCAGGATACCAATGAGACCCTGTTTTACCATCTGATTGAAAATCACCTCAGTGAGATGATGCCGATTATCTATACCCCGACTGTGGGTGAGGCATGTCAGCGCTTTTCTGATATCTATCGTCGTCATCGTGGGATTTTTATTTCCTATCCTGACCGTGATCAGATCGACCAGATTATTCACAATATCAATAAAAAGAACGTGAAAGTGATTGTGATCACAGATGGTGAGCGCATTCTGGGTCTTGGAGATCAGGGCATTGGTGGTATGGGGATTCCAATTGGAAAACTGGCACTCTACACCGCATGTGGCGGGATCAGTCCGGCCTATACCTTACCGATTACTCTTGATGTCGGTACCAATAATCAGCAGTTGTTGAATGACCCGATTTATATGGGCTGGCGTGAACCGCGAATCAATGGCGATGAATACTATGCTTTTGTCGAAACGGTGATTCAGGCGATTCAACAGCGCTGGCCAGATGCCTTAATTCAGTTTGAAGACTTTGCACAGAAAAATGCCATGCCTTTACTGGAAAAGTATCGTGATCGAATCTGTTGTTTCAATGATGATATTCAGGGCACCGCAGCAGTGTCTGTGGGCAGCCTGATTGCTGCTTCGCGCGCAGCAGGCAAACAGCTTAAAGATCAGGTGGTTACTTTTCTGGGTGCTGGTTCAGCCGGTTGCGGGATTGCAGAACAGATCATTAAGCAAATGGTTGCTGAGGGCTTGAGTGATGCTGAAGCGCGTGCACGCGTGTTTATGGTCGACCGCTTTGGTCTGATCACAGAGAATCAGCCGAATTTACTGGACTTCCAGCGCAAACTGGCACAGCCTCTTGAAAATGTAGAAAGCTGGGCAGATGCAGAGAGCATGATTTCTCTGCTAGATGTAGTTAAGCGTGCCAAACCGACGGTATTGATTGGCGTATCTGGACAGCCGGGTTTATTCACTCAGGAAGTGATTGAAGCCATGGCTGAAAATAGTGTACAGCCGATTATTTTCCCTTTATCTAATCCGACTTCCCGCGTAGAAGCTGTTCCGGCCGATATCTTGCAATGGACCAATGGCAGAGCATTGATTGCGACAGGTAGCCCATTTGCACCAGTGAATTATCAGGGACAGATTCATCATATCTCCCAATGCAATAACTCTTATATTTTTCCGGGTATCGGTCTGGGTGTAGTTGCTTCAGGTGCGAAACGTGTCACGGATAATATGCTGATGGCCTCGAGTAATGCCTTGGCGGACTGTTCTCCGAAACTGAAAGATCCTCAGGCAGATTTATTGCCGAATCTGGATTGTTTACAGTCAATTTCGAAGCAGATTGCCTTAAAAGTGGCACTTGCTGCGATTGAAGACGGAGTAGCACCGAAAGTCAGTGTAGAAGAATTGCAGCTAGCAATAGAGCATAATTTCTGGACACCGCAATACCGTGATTATCAGCGAATTACCTTTTAATTGTATTGAAGATGGATTCTTATCATCGCTAGTTTTTTTGCGCTAGCCTGCTTTCATCTGATTCATTGATGGAATATCAAAAAGCCCTGATCTTTTGATGAGGGCTTTTTTATTGCCGTAGGGGGGGTACTATGGTCACATCTTGGTTATAAAATCAGAAAGTACTTTAAGAATTTGTTATTGAGTGAAACAAAAATGAAAGGATCATTTAAAAAAATAACATCAACATAAAAAAAGCCCCGATCTTTCGATCAGGGCTTTTTTAGAATCTGGAGCGGGAAAGGAGACTCGAACTCCCGACCCCAACCTTGGCAAGGTTATGCTCTACCAACTGAGCTATTCCCGCGGAGTCTATAAAGTTTTTTAAATGAAAAAACTAAATGAAAAAATTTTGAGCGGGAAAGGAGACTCGAACTCCCGACCCCAACCTTGGCAAGGTTATGCTCTACCAACTGAGCTATTCCCGCATGCCGTGTATAATACAGCATGCAAAAATGTGGTCAACACCTTTGTTAAAAATCTTGCATCAATTGCATAAAATAAAAGCAAAATGCTGTAGACCAGACAATAAATAACCAATATTCATATAAAAATCAATAAATTTTCGCCACAATCAACGGATTGCATCTGAACAGATTACCGAAATACTCGGCAGAACAAGGTATACTGAGACCATATTTTTGAAGATTGGAGTCAGGCCATGAGCTTAGAACAACAACTGAAAGATCGTTTGGCGCAATTATCCCCAACCCATTTGGAAGTGGTGAATGAGTCTTCGGGTCATGGTGGTTATTTCCCGGGAAAAGAATCGCATTTTAAAACCGTGATTGTGAGTCAGGCATTTGCCGGTTTGCGCCCCGTCCAGCGTCATCAGAAAGTTTATGCTGCTGCGGGTGATCTGCTGTCAAAAGACAAGATTCATGCGCTGGCCATTCATGCATTTTTGCCTGAAGAATGGGCAGGTCAGGATACGACCAGTCCTGCTTGTGCACACGCACCTAAAAACTAAGAGGACATGATGGAAACCCAACTTTTAGTCAAGATTATCCATATGTCGGTAGCAGGACTGGCGATTGTCGCCATTCTTGCCCGTGCCTTGACCTTGTTTGTCGGCACACAGGGAAATATGCCTAATCCGGTAGCACGTACAGCGCTAGTCGCTTTACAGCATTTAGCTATCACGGTGATTGCACTGACCGGTATAGTATCGCTCGTCCTGAAAGACTTTGATGTACAGCCTTGGTTCTATGCCAAAGTCATTTTATTTTTGGTGCTGGTGTCCTCGCTAGGCAAAGCCTATAAAAAAGATGATTCGATCTTGCTGTCGCAGCGTCGGGCTGGCTTAGTTATTGCTGTAGTTTCATTGGTGTCTATTCTGGCTTTGGTGATGATCAAGCCGAATTTTGGCTAAAAGCAGGCTGGCTGTGATGATCAGCACAGCCAGTCCATGCAAATAATTAGAAAATACAAATGTTGTAAAAGTAATTAAAAATGTGAGGAGGGGGACATGCGTACACGTGTGGTATTTAATCAAAAGGGTGGGGTAGGCAAGTCGAGTATTACTGTCAATCTGGCAGCGATCAGTGCACATCAGGGTTTAAAAACCTTATTGATTGACCTGGATCCGCAGGCCAACTCTAGCCAGTATGTGCTGGGTGATGATGCGACGTATTCTAGTGACAAGCCGGCACTCGAACCGAATATCGAAAACTATTTTGAAGATGTACTCGGTAATCAGCAAAGCAAGGGCTTGCTTGGTAATGCGATTGGCTCGATTTTAAAAAGTCGTAGCAAAGGTCTGGAAAGCTATGTGCATCAATCTTCTTTTAAACATCTGGATGTTATTCCGGCTAGCCCAACACTGGGTGCATTGGCCCATGCACTGGAGTCCAAGCACAAGATTTATAAGCTACGAGATGCCTTGCAACAACTGTCGGGGCATTATGACCGGGTATTTATTGATACACCGCCTGCATTCAATTTCTTTACCCTCTCTGCTCTCATTGCGGCGAACCGCGTGCTGATTCCCTTCGACTGTGATGTATTTTCTAAACGTGCCCTACAGACCCTGATTGAAAATGTCATTGAAACCCAGGATGACCATAATGAAGGGCTGGAAATCGAAGGGATTGTCGTGAACCAGTTTCAGGCACAGGCCAAATTACCGCGTGAAGTGGTACAACAGCTCAAAGATGAAGGCTTACCGGTCCTCGACAGTATGTTGCCACCGTCGATCTTGATGAAAGAATCTCATCAGAAAAATCAGCCTTTGATTCATTTGGCTACTGATCATAAATTGACTCAGGCCTATCAATCGTTGTTCAATGAGATAGAGCAGAATTAAGATCGAGTTAGCTATGAAACTTGTGAAAATAAGCCTGAGTATTGCTGCACTTGCATTACTGAGTGCCTGTGCAACGCCGGTAAAACCGACTTATGTGTCGCCAACCCTGTATCAGACTTTGGGTTGTTCGCAACTACAGGGTGAATATAACCGTATTCAGCAGTATATCGACAATGGCGTTGAGCCACCGAAACGTACTGGCGTCGGTGTAGGCGTTGGTCTTGGTGGTGGCTGGGGCAGTCGCGGTGGTTGGGGTATTGGCCCGAGTGTTTCGGTCAATATGGGACAGTCATCCGATACCAAAAGAACCGAACTGGCACGGCTTTTAGGCGAGCAGGAAGCGATTGTACAGGCCGCGCGTTATAAGAACTGTCCGATCATCGTTCAGCAGGCGACGCCTAAATAAATCATTCAACATTAAACGGATAAATGCTGACTTTAGGTCGGCATTTTTTATTGTTTTCATCAAGAATAGGGCAGTTTAAATTAAGATAAAACTCACGGGAAATTGACCAGACTATATAAAAATCTGAAATTTATAAGCTTGTTATCCCACTTCCATATTGATTAAGCTACAACCTTGGCCCGGAAAAGTTCATTGCGATGATTGAAAATTGGTTATTTGTTTTAGGACTCATTGCTGTACTGATGGTTCCAGGGCCTGCCAATGCCTTGGTGGCCAGTTCCGCTCATCAGCAGGGGCAGGCCAAAACCAGTCTCTATCTTCCTGCCATTTTGCTCGGCTATTTTTATGCCATTAATGTATGGGCCTTGGTGATTCATCTGGCGTCACCGATCTGGCCAAATTTTAAAGGCTTGGTTTATGTGCTGAGTACCATCTGTGTGGGCTGGATGACCTTGCATTTATATAAGGCCCAGCAGTTAGAACGCTACAGCAAGAACCATCCGCAGATTCGCCCCTGGCAAATGTTTACAACTACCCTAAAAAATCCTAAAGCAGCATTGTTGGCCTCTGGAATTTTACCGATGGAAACCTGGCAAAGCCCGACCAACTTCGTTCTGGTTTTTGCTGCCTTTAGCTTGAGTACCGTTCCGGTCGGGATATTCTGGATGGTCTTTGGTCAGGCCATATTGACCAGTCCATCTGAAAAAATAAAAGCCGGCCTCATTTATAAAGGCGCGGCTTTATTTGTCCTGCTTTGTCTGATCCCACTCTTGATCAAGCTCTGGGATTAAACGCACAGGCTGTAAAAGAATCTTAATGTAAAAAGTTCTTAAGCTGTTTTACTTTTTTTGAGCTTTTGTTGAATAAAGCCAATCACACCTGGCAATACACTTAAAATAATGATGCCAAAAATTAGATAGGTGAAGTTGTCTTTGACGATCGGCATATTGCCAAACATATAGCCCAAAATGACAAATGAGCTAATCCAGGCAAATGCACCTACTACATTATAGGTCAGGAAATATTTGTAATTCATGCTGCCAGCACCGGCAACGAAGGGTGCAAAGGTACGGGCAAAAGGAACAAAACGCGCAAAAATAATGGTCTTACCACCATGTCTGGCAAAGAATTGCTGGGTCGCCAATAAGTGTTTTTTATTGATGAAGCGCGATTCGATCTCGAAAACCCGAGGACCAATATATTTACCAATATGATAATTCAGGGTGTCACCCAGAACTGCCGCAACAAACAAGAGTGGAATCAGCACCCATGGATCCATTGCACCAGTAGAGGCTGCCAGTGCACCTGCTGCAAATAGCAAGCTGTCGCCAGGCAGGAACGGCATGACCACCAGACCTGTTTCTACAAAGATAATCAGGAAAAGAATGGCATAAATCCAGATCCCGTAATTAGTGATAAATTCAAGCAAGTGATCATCAACATGCAAGATAAAATCAATCAGTTCCATGAGCCCAGTACAAGCAAAAGTGTGGTCAAATCCTAACAGCCCGGGGCATGAAAGTCAGTACCAGAAAGTAAAATAATTAACGCTTCATTCATCTTCAATCGAGCCAAAATTTCTCTTACATATTATCTTCAGATTTTTATAAAAATAGACTTAATTGGATTAAATCTTGAGCTTAAAAATATAAAAATGACAGATCAAACAAGGCATCCGAAGGGATGCTTTGTTGTGCTAGAAATATAATGCAATCAACTAAATGCATACCTCATGCGAATTGTGTGCTTAATGCGCTGAAAAATGTTAGAATACGGCGCTTATCTTTCGTTTGCCTTTCATAGTTGTTCGTCATGACTACCAATACTCAAATTACTGAAGATCGTATCCTGATTCTGGATTTCGGTTCTCAATATAGTCAGCTCATCGCACGTCGTGTCCGTGAAGCTGGTGTATATTCTGAAATGTATGCCTATGATATGTCTGAAGAAGACATTCGTGCATTTAATCCAAACGGTATCATCTTGTCTGGTGGACCTGAGAGCGTTCACCTTGAGGGCAGCCCGCGTGCGCCGCAAGTGGTATTCGAGCTGGGTGTGCCGGTATTGGGTATTTGTTATGGTCTGCAAACCATGTGCGAACAACTTGGCGGTAAAGTTGAGCCAGGTACTGTGCATGAGTTTGGCTATGCAGAAGTAGATATTGTTGTACGTGACAAGCTGATCGGTAATTTACAGGACCGTGAAAACCAGCTGCATGTCTGGATGAGCCATGGCGATAAAGTTGCCCGTATTCCAGAAGGCTTCCAAATCACTGCACAGACGCCAAGCTGTCCAATTGCGATGGTTTCTGACGAAACTCGCCGTTTCTATGGTATTCAGTTCCATCCTGAAGTGACACATACTTCTAAAGGTGCAGAATTACTGTCGAACTTCGTTCATCAAATTTGTGGCTGTCGCGGTCTGTGGACGCCAGAACACATTATTGATCTACGTGTAGAACAGCTTCGCCAACAGATTGGTGATGAAAAAGTATTACTAGGACTTTCTGGTGGTGTGGATTCATCTGTAGTAGCAGCGCTGTTGCATAAAGCGATCGGTGATCAGCTGACCTGTGTATTTGTAGACAATGGTCTGCTTCGTTTGAACGAAGGCGATCAAGTGATGCAAATGTTTGCTGACAACATGGGTATCCGCGTGATTCGTGCTGATGCTGAAGAGCGTTTCTTGACTGCGCTTGCAGGTGAAGTTGATCCTGAAGCAAAACGTAAAATTATTGGCCGTGAATTTATTGCTGTCTTCGCTGAAGAAGCACGTAAATTAGATGGCGTAAAATTTCTTGCACAAGGTACGATTTATCCGGACGTGATTGAATCTGCTGCAAGCAAGCAGGGTAAGGCGCATGTGATTAAATCACACCATAATGTGGGCGGCTTACCAGCAGACCTAGCATTTGAACTGGTTGAACCATTACGTGACTTGTTTAAAGATGAAGTACGTAAATTGGGTACGACTTTAGGCTTGCCACACAGCATGATCTATCGTCATCCATTCCCAGGCCCAGGTCTAGGTGTGCGTATCTTGGGTGAAGTGAAAAAAGAATATGCAGACATTTTACGTCTTGCAGATGACATCTTCATGCAAGAACTGCGTGACAGCGGCTGGTATGACAAGACTGCTCAAGCATTTGCGGTATTCCAGCCAGTGAAATCGGTGGGTGTAGTCGGTGATGGCCGTCGTTATGCATGGGTAATTGCATTGCGTGCGGTAGAAACGGTGGACTTTATGACAGCTCGTTTCGCACACCTGCCATATGAACTAGTAGACAAAATCTCTACGCGTATCATGAATGAAATTGCTGACGTTTCTCGTGTGACTTATGACGTATCGTCTAAGCCACCTGCAACGATTGAATGGGAGTAATTTAGGGGTTTCGGACAGCACTGCTGTCCGCCTAAATTACGCCAAGCGCTAGGCGCGCGGCAGTAAGGACTTTCAAGCAGCATCGCTGCTTGAAAGTTTTATGCTAAACGCTATGCATGGCAGTTTAGAAATATAAACTTTCCAAATTAAAAAGAGCGCTTCGGCGCTCTTTTTATGCTTTTCGGAAAAGATGCTTATGCCGGTTTAACCTGCCAGTTTTGCATCTCTCCAGCTAAACTTTGCTCCAGATCCGGATCATAAGCTTCAACCCGATTCCGGCCATTGGCTTTAGCCTGATATAAGGCAATATCGGCTTGCTTAATTAGGGTCATCAAATCCGTTTCACAGCTTTCCAGAATGGCAGCACCAATCGAAATGCTAAAACTGAAACGATGTTGGCTGTCCAAATCGATCACAATATTTTCAATTTTATGCCTTAAACGCTCGGCAACTTTTAGCGCTTCATCCAGAGAGGTTTCAGGTAAAAATGCAATAAATTCCTCACCGCCATAGCGTGCCAAAATATCATGCTGCCGCATTTCGCTGTGTGTATTTAGAGCAATCGTCTGTAAGACCTGATCTCCGATATCATGACCATAACGATCATTAATCTGCTTAAAATGATCGACATCAAAGACCAGTAAACTCATAGGCACCGGTTGATCAAAATTCTGTTGTACCAGTTGTTGCGCGAGATATTCAAAACAGCGACGGTTATTCAGGCCAGTGAGTGAGTCGGTATGAGCCATATTTTCAAAGGCCTGCCGATTATATTCATTCAGGGTACGCTGCAAAAATACCATGCGTGATTTTAAGGTCGAGCTCCAGCTAATATATAGACTGAAGGTCAATACTGGCAGATAAATCAGGGAAAATAAAAACATCTGGTACAGGTCAGATCGAGTATTGAAATATACACCGATGTAAATCATCAAAGTAATCAGACTCGAAGTAATCAAAGACGGCCAGAACCGGATCTGCACACATAAATTGGCCAACACAATAAAAACCAAGGAGGCATATTGATAAATGAGGGTATAAGCACTTTCAGACTGATTTAGATTAAAAAACCAGATGGCACTTGCGCCAATAATTGAGGTAGGTAAGAGTAAATCAAACACAGGTAAATTGCGGTAAGAGTGATACATCCAGATCGTGATCAGTACGATCAGGATGGTATAGCTGATTTTGGTCAAAATGAGCAAATTGAGAATATCATGCAGCACCAGAATATCGGCGAGGGTATAAGAGGCATATGCCAACTGTGCGAATAAATTAACCTGTAATAAGTATTTTAAAGTGAGTTTTTTCTGATGAGCATAGTAGGCTGGTTTTAAAGGCGCAGGAATACGAACCAGCGGATCTTGAAGAGACTCCTGAATCAGAGTGCGTGATTCTTTTTCGTTATCATGCGGCATGCAGCCTTCCCAAATTAAAATATATAAAAATGAATAAGATGAAATTTATATATAGTTGTATAAAAAATATTCTATTCTTTTGTTGGATATTTTAAAAGTGGAAGAATCAAATTTATTTTATAAAATGAAATCCCCGATTAGTGCATTCTAAGGATGATCCTAGCTTATAGAACAGACTAATGATCCAGCTTTAATTCGCCGTTGACTGGGCTGGTTGAGTGTCTGGCTTAAATACATTCCAGGGATTTTCTGTCGCAGGCTTGGGCTTATTCAGCATATCTGGATGATAGACCTCAATCCGGTTTCGGCCAGACTTCTTGGCCTGATACAAGGCAATATCGGCTTGTTTGATCAGGTCTTCCAGGGGTTGGGTATGGGATTCCAGTTCTGCTACACCGATCGAAATGGTGAACCGGATGGCATGATTGGGTTCGACATAAATGTACTGCTTTTGAATTGCACAACGAATTCTTTCTGCAATCACCCAGCTGTCTTGCAGCTGAGTATCTTCTAGGAGGGCGATAAATTCCTCCCCACCAAAACGTGCCAGTACATCGCTATGCCGCATTTCTTTACGGGTCACTTCAGCAATCAGTTGTAGTACCCGATCACCAACATCATGCCCATAGCTATCATTAATATTTTTAAAATGATCCACATCAAACATCAGCAGGCAGCTACTGGCATGTTTAGGCCATTGATGAATAGAGCGTTCAGCCATATCGACAAAATGGCGACGGTTGTAGAGCTGGGTCAAATCATCGGTATGTGCCAGATTCTTTAAGGTTTGATAGTTCCATTCATCAAGTAGGGAGCGCAGAAAAGAACGCCGTATATTCAGAATATTATTCCAGTTAATATAAATGCTAAAAAACCACAGTGGACTAAAGACCACACTAAAAATAAAGGCTTGAGAAGCACTCATGAACTTGGATATCCCAAGCATGATAAATAGGGCAATCAAGATGGAGCAATAGACTGCGACTTTAAACTGGGTCTGCACACAGAGATTGGCGATGAGAATAAAGATCGCAGAGGCATAAATATAGGTAGCAACATGGGGACTGGTTGAAAGCGCGAGTAAGCCAATCCAGGCCGCTGCAGCCACAGTGGTACCTATCGGCAAGATTCTGTCCAGAATCTGAATGTTTTTATGTCTTTTAAACAGGTAATAACAGCAAAACATCGCGCCCAGAACCAGAACGACGCGCATCAGACCAGAAATAAAAAACATGTCTGGAATAATCAGGATATCGGCAAAGAAATACAGTAAAAAGGCTATTTGCGCCAGATAGTTAATTTGACGCAAGTTATGATGACTATGCGTATAGACATAATCATGAAAATACTGCTGAAACGGGGCAGGAATACGGGCATGAGGATCTGTTAGCGCCTGTTCAATCAGCTGACGGTTCTGCAGATCACATTCAGATAATTTCAGTGATTTATCGGTCGTCGAATTTTGAAAAGATACATTCGCCGTTGAATATATATTCTCATTCTGAGCAGACATGTCCTGGTCCAGTATTATTTTTATAGGTGCCTATTATGCCGTGATTGAGTAAAAAATAACCTCCCAAAAATTGGGTATCCGGGAAGTTTTTAAAGCTAAAACGTAACAAAATTTGTGTTTTGTAAAATTGAAAGTGATTGAAATACATGAATAATCATCTTATTCATTGGGATCTTTGGTTGTTGTTGCTCCGTTTCACGTGAAACATGGACTAATGACATTCGTTGATCTTCAGTTTATTTAAACTCATAACGCCATGTACCTAAATCATGATTGACTTGTTAAAACTCAAGTTTGGGGCTTTGAATATAAATCTCATCAGCTTTTCAGAATTTAAATTGATGGGACTAGTGAGGCGTTTTATACGTATCTAAATATTTCCAGGGATAGATTTTGCCCATAGACCCTGTACATTGTCCTGAACAGAGAGGCATCTTGAATCGGTCAAATACATGTCTCACCCACTCAAAAAGTAGAATGAAAATGCCGAGGTAAGCTCAGCCATGTCGAATAATAGTGATATTGAACTGTCGAATTCTGATGATTGTGAAAAGTATGTGAATCAGTTTATTCAGGAGTTTCCTTTACGTCGCGCGGAAATCGGACAGGGCACCGTGATTAAACGTGCCTTGCCAAGCAGACATAAGCGCATGATAGGTGCTTGGTGTTTTCTGGATCATGCGGGTCCGGCTATTTTCCCGCAAGGAGATGGTCTGGATATCGGACCACATCCGCACATTGGTCTGCAGACCTTTACATGGATGATCGAAGGCAGCATGATGCACAATGACAGTCTGGGAAATCAGCAGTTGATTCGTCCCAAGCAGGTCAATCTGATGACCTCGGGCTATGGCATTTCACATACCGAAGTCTCTCCCGAGAGTGAAACGCATATGCATACAGCGCAATTATGGATTGCCTTGCCGGATGACAAGATCAATATGGCACCGGGTTTTGACCATTATCCTGAATTACCGGTCGTTAATGAGCAGGGTATCGAGTTTACCGTGCTGGTCGGAGAATATTTAAATACCAGATCGCCGGTTAAAGTACATAGTGAATTGCTCGGAGTAGATCTGTATGCAGCTCAAAGTACCAGTGCGCGCTTGCCGCTGAATCCAAAATTTGAATATGGCTTTATGGTGCTTGAAGGGACGGCCAGCATTAATGGGCATGAACTGACTGAAGATAATATGCTGATCCTGGAGCCGGGGTTGCAGCAAGTCAATGCTGAAATTCATGCCGGGAGCCGGGTGCTATTGATTGGTGGGGAACCATTTGAAAGCCCGATTTTACTGTGGTGGAATCTGGTCGGGCGTACGACAGAGGAACTTAAAATTGCGCGGGAACAATGGATTGAAGGTCATGAACGTTTTGGTTCCATTCCTGCCTATGATGGGCCACGTTTAGAAGCGCCTGCATTTCCAGACCAGATGCGTGCTTCCCGATAAATGCTAAAAATGATAGGAATATGGAGTGCTGTCTGAATTTAACTCAAATAGTGAATCTGCAACATAGGATACATATCATTACAGTCATCAAAAATTGAGCTAGAGTCTGCTGCTTTTTGCTATGCTCGGAAAGTAAGAACAATAAAATCATGAGTCTAATATGCGTGTTTTACATCATCTCGAACAATCACGATCATTTCGTATTCTGTGGGCCATGGAAGAATTAGGACTGGATTACGAGGTTAAATACTATAAACGTCAGCCCAACCTTTCTGCGCCACCGGCCTTAAAACAGATCCATCCATTGGGCAAGGCTCCGATTCTGGTCGATCAGTCTCAGGTACTGGCAGAATCTGCGGCGATCCTGGAATATTTGCAGGAAACTTATGATGAAAAGCAACAATTTCGTCCAGAAGATATTACCGACAAGGCCCAGTACCGTTACTGGATGCACTATGCGGAAGGCTCATTGATGCCGCTGCTAGTAATGCAACTGGTGATGACCACTGTACCAAAACATACCCCGTTGCTGATTCGGCCGGTGGCCAAGAAAATCTGCCATGGAGTGAAGAAACAGTTTGTGCAGAGCCGTTTAAAAGATCATATCCAGTTTCTGGAAAGCTATTTGAGTGAGCATGATTATTTTGCCGGTCATTTCAGTTTTGCCGATATTCAGATGAGTTTTCCTTTGGAGGCCATGCAGAGCCGGACGGGTCAAAGCTATCCAGCGATTCAAGCCTATCTGAAACGGGTGTCGCAACGTGCTGCCTATGCGCGTGCACTGTCCAAAGAAAAACAGATCAGCTCTTAAGTACTTAAAAGAAAAGGTGCCGATGGCACCTTTTTTGATGGTTATCTTACTCTGGAAAGCTGAGACGCTCTTTGGGGAAAATCACCTTAAAGGTAGAGCCTTGGTTTTCCTTGGACTCAATTTCCAGATGTGCCTGATGCTGCATGAGTACATGTTTAACAATTGCCAATCCCAAACCGGTACCGCCAGTACGACGGCTGCGGTCTGAATCGATGCGGTAAAAACGCTCGGTCAGACGTGGCAGATGCTTGGGATCAATCCCGATACCGTTATCTTGCACGACAAAATAGGCGGATTCACCATCATCATGCCAGCCGATGGTGATGGTACCGCCTTTAGGCGTGTACTTGATGGCATTGGTGATCAGATTACTAAAAGCGCTGGCCAGTTCCATATCTGAACCGATCAGATCGCAATGACTGTCAATGTCCAGATTCAGGGTATGACCATAATCAATATTATAGGCCTGGGCATCATCGAATAGCTGGTTCATCAGACTCGGCATTTCAATGATCTGGTTTTTGGCAATATTCTTATCATTTTCCAGACGTGACAGCAGCAGCAGGTCGTTGACCAGAGCATTCATGCGTCGGGTTTGCGACTGCATCTGATCAAAAGCGCGTTTCCAGCGTGGATTAATATCTTCCTGATCGGTAAAGGTTTCAATATAACCGCTGAGTACGGTCAAAGGAGTGCGCAGTTCATGTGAAATATTGTCGACAAAATCCTTTCGCATCTGTTCCAGATTGTGCATCCGGGTCACATCATAAGCGACCAGTACCCGACTTTCTCCGCCAAAACGGGTCATTTTGACCTGCACATAATGGTCTTCAAACAGCGAAGAACGCATTTTCAGGCCGTCCGGGGATTCATCAATATGGTGATAGTATTCGATAAAGCTTGGTTGGCGTAACAAGGTCAGGATATTACGGCGACGGTCATCACTGGAGATTCCGAGCAGACGTTCGGCTGCCGGATTCCACCATTCAATCTGCTGGTTTTCATCAAGTAGTACCACAGCTTCTTGTAAGGCCACCAGTGAAGACTGTGCACGATCAATCAGTTCGACCATTTCCGCCTGAACAATCCGTTCCTGACGTTGGGCGCGGTAAACATTGAAAAGTAGCGCACCCCAAATCCCGCCAATATTTGGTGGAACATCATAAGGGCGATTGGAAATCCATTCATTGACCAGATATAAGGAACGCATTTGGGTCGCAAAGAACGCCACGAAAGCAATTACGATACAAACCCAGAAATACCCAATCCCAAAACCGATAAAGCTGGCGATAATCAGGAAAAAAGCCAGTAAGCGTAAATCCTGTTTCGCAAAATCCCATAAGCTACTGTAACGGATTCTTTTATGTTCGCGTGCCAGTTCGGGGACAGGGTAGGGTTCATACATAAAACAAGATTTACCTTAAAAGATATTAACCTAAAGCGACATCTGAACGGGTCGAAAAGCGATACCCCGTTCCGCGAACGGTTTGTACAAAACGGTCTACACCATAAGGTTCCAGCACTTTACGCAAACGGCGGATATGTACATCGATGGTCCGGTCTTCAATATAGACGTTACCGCCCCACACCTGATCCAGCAATTGCGCACGGGTATAGGCACGTTCCGGATGGGTCATGAAGAATGCCAGCAAACGATATTCAGTCGGCCCCATTTCCAGAATGTTGTTACCAAAATTCACCCGCTGGCTGACCGGATCCAGAATCAGGCCATTGGCATCAATGGTTTTTTCACCGCTCAGGGCATTGGCGCGGCGCAGTACCGCCTTAATTCGGGAGACCAGTTCCCGGGTCGAGAATGGCTTGGTCATGTAGTCATCGGCACCGGCATCCAGACCTTGTACCTTGTGGTCTTCTTCACCGCGCGCTGTCAGCATGATCACCGGAATTTCTGACAGGCTTTCATCACGTTTCAGACGACGACATAAGTCCACACCGCTCACACCACCCGGCATCATCCAGTCCAGCAAAATTAATGCCGGACGCTGGTCCACAATCATCTGATGCGCCTGCTTGGCATCTTCTGCCTGTAAGCACTGAAAACCGGCCATATCCAGAGAGGTATGGATCATTTCCCGAATCGGGAGCTCGTCATCGACGATTAATATGTAGTCATCTTTCACAACGCAATACCCTATTTCATGTAAACGGTGAACCGTTTTATATTTATGACAGGCTTATTACAAAGACTAATTATGACAGTATCATTGCAGAAAGGGAAAAACTGCTGATATTCGCAAAAATTTGTGACAAATATAGCGCAGAAACTTGTTAAAAAATCATAAATTAATTTTACTCATTTCCGTAGTACAGCATAAATCTGCAACTGACTGGTAAATGTAGGAAAGCCTATTAAGCACAGGATTTAACAGCTATTTTTTCTCGGAAAATGACTCGAGCAGCGCCAAAAAAACCACACTACAAGACGATAAAACTTCCTCAAGCGAATGCTTAAAACCACTCATCACCCAACGAATGGCAATTTGGGTGACATAGCCATTTAAACCGGTCGACACCAGTGAAATTTCCTGCTCACTACGATTTAACTGCGGCATCATCAACATGACGAAGGCGTGAATCATGCGGTCGAAACGTGACATGGTTTCATGAATAGTGGCCTGATTATGCAGTTCCTGTACCAGCATGGCATCAATATAAATGATCCGTGCCATGCGCGGATTGTCACGCAGGGTAGTGAGCAGCGCACTCAAACCGGCTTCGATCATTTTTTTCGGATCTGTCGAGGCCTGCATCATGGCCTGCATGACATTCTGTTGCAGTTCATCAATCAGTTTTAGGAAAATGGTCTGAAACAGATGTTCGCTTTTCTTGAAGGATTCATAAAAATAACGTTCAGTCAGTTTGGCTTCATTGCAGATATCTTTGACAGTAACTGAAAAAAAACCATAACTACCATAGGCTTCAATCCCGGCTTCGATGAGCTTTTCACGACGTGCCTGCTGCCGTTCAGCCATCGACAGGCCTTTAAACTGACGTTCCTTGGTTTTGGCGGGTCGTGATTTTGCTGCTGAGTCGATTGAATCGGTCATAAGGCCTGTATGCTCATCTGCATGAAGATTTTGAATATCTTAACAATAAATCACGCTTAGACCTATATGGAAATGCTGCCCTGAAATTTGGCCTCTAAGGATATGGGATAATTATTGACAATATATATTGTCAAAACTATATTGAGGATCTGTGCTAGCTCCTGAAACAACAGAACAAGATCCTGCTGTCATGGAATGGCAGTAGTTTACATAAGGAAATTGAATGAAAAATTTTAACAATAAAGTTGCCGCGATTACCGGGGCCGGTTCAGGTATTGGTCAGCAACTGGCGGTATTACTGGCTCAGCAGGGTTGTCATCTGGCTCTGAGTGATATTAATGAACAGGGTCTGGCGCAAACGCTCGAATTGCTCAAAGAAAGTGATGTCCGTGTCACCATTCAGAAAGTAAACGTAGCAGAATTGGAGCAGGTGCGTAATTGGGCGGCACAGGTCGAACAGGATCATGGCAGTGTCAATATGATCTTTAACAATGCCGGCGTTGCACTGGGTTCAACCGTTGAAGGGGCATCTTATGAAGAACTGGAATGGATTGTCGGAATCAATTTCTGGGGTGTAGTTTACGGAACCAAAGAATTCTTACCTTTGATCAAGAAAACCGGCGATGGTCATATCATCAATATTTCCAGCCTGTTTGGTCTGACTGCTCAACCGACCCAGTCTGCTTATAACGCGACCAAGTTTGCGGTACGTGGTTTTACTGAATCCCTGCGTCAGGAACTGGATATGGAAAATTGTGGGGTGAGTGCACTGTGTGTACATCCGGGCGGTATCCGTACCAATATTGCCAATGCTGCAAAAATGAATAACAGCCTGCTGACTTTAGGTATGAATCCGGAAAAATCAGCCCGTAATTTTAATAAATTATTGCGTTGTCCACCTGCAGAAGCCGCTCGTCAAATTCTGGAGGCGGTACAAAAAGACAAGCGCCGTCTGCTGATCGGTAATGATGCCAAAGCAATTGACCTGATTCAGCGGATCTTGCCGACCGGTTATCAGCATGTCACTGCACTGGCGACCCAGTTTGGCAAAAAGAAGAAAAAATCTGCTTAAAAAATTGCAGAACAGACCCGCGAAAGCGGGTTTTTTATCGCTGTAATAGGGTCTATTTTTTGCGACTAAGAGTGTTAGCTACTGTAATACTTCTAGGTACATAAAACCTTGCATCTAAATCAACGCTTCAACCGTTTTTTTCTTCCAGACAAACTGATAATACAGTCCCTGCAAAATACACAGGCTGACAAAGGCCAATGCATAGGCATACCAGATACCTTCCAGGCCCCACCACTGACTAAAAAGATAAGCGGCGGGAACTTCAATACAGAGAATGGCAAAAATATTAATCAGCATTGGCATGGTCACCGTTCCACTTGAGCGCATGATCGAAGCAAAAATGGCACTGGCGCCAAAAAACAGAATTGACCACAGCACAATAAATAGCAGTTGTTGTCCCAGTACTACAACCTTAGGATCGGTAATAAACAGTGCCATCAGATATTTGGAGAACAGGTATGCCAGAATCACCAGACCGCCGGTAAACAGGATATTCATACTCAGCGCAGTCCGTGTGACTTTATTGAGTAGATCCGATTTACCTGCGCCAATCGCTTGAGCACCAAATACAGACGCGGCAATCGCAATCGACAAAGCGGGAAATTGAATATAATTTAAGACCTGATTGACCGCACCATAAGCGGCTGTTGCTTCTGCGCCATAACGATTGACCAGCCCGACAATCACCAGTCCGGCAACTGAAGTCGTGACCATTTGTACCCCAGTCGGAACCCCCAGTTTCAAGATCATTCTGCTCAACTGTGGCTGATGACGAATATTTTTTAATAAAGCCCAGTCGAGCTTGAGCGGGTGCTGTCTATAGTTCAAATACAGGATTAAAAACAACAGGACCGCCAGATTTCCCAGAATGGTGGCAATCGCCGGCGAGATAATGCCCATTTTAGGAAAGCCAAAATAACCGGCAATCAGGACCGGTGTCACCACTAAACCCACCCCAATGGTAAGTGCGGAAGCAAACAGGGGGGTGGTACTATCCCCAATGCCACGCAAGATGGAGGTATAAATAATATAGATAAAAATTAAGGGACTACCCGCCAGCATCCATTGTACATAGGGCAAGGACAAATGCATTACATCAGGATCTGTGCCAAGGGCCAAAAGAATATTCTCAGCAAAAATTACCCCGAAAAGCGCAATCAAACTTCCGCCAATCAAGGTCATAAATAAAGTTGAACCGACCACACAGCGCACTTTTTCTATATTTTTTCCACCCCAAGCCTGTCCAATCAATACGGTAGAACCGGCAGATAAACCAATCACAAAGGCCATCAGACAAAACAGGATCGGGAAAAAAACGGCAACAGCAGCAATCGCATTCACTCCGAGCATTTGTCCCACAAAAACCGTATTGATCGTGCCGGAGAGACTTTGCAGGATATTGGTCGCAATTAATGGCAACAGAAATACCAGAAAGGCTTTCCATAAATTCTGTTGATGAATCAGTGAGTGCTGTGCCATGCGACATCCTGTGATTGAATTATCATCTATTTGTTGATGCAGCTATTATTCGGCAGAATGTAAAAAAAAGCCTTAGCTTTTAAGTAACTAAGGCATTTATTTTATGAGATTTTTAGTTAAAAAATGAGTTAAATCTTTGAAAGAATTTGACCTGCCTGGATCAAGGTTTGTTCTTTTTTTGCAAAGCAGAACCTGAGCAGACGTAAATCTGCAGGGGGGTGTTGGTAGAACGCGGAGACTGGAATCGCGACAATCCCATGTTGTTCTGCCAGAAAATGGCACATGGAAAAATCATCGAGCTCAGGCCGAATCTCTGAATAATCTAAGTTCTGAAAATAAGTCCCTTGAGAAGGTGTCCATTTAAAGCGTGATGTTTTAATGGATGAGTTAAATAAATCCCGTTTATTTTGATAAAAAGAGGACAGTTCAGGTATATGCTCAGGATGCAGTTGCATATATTCCGCCAAGGCAACCTGAACGGGTGTCACACCGCAGAAGCTGGCAAACTGATAAATCTGTCTGAACATTTTCATCAGTGCCGGTGCAGCAATACAAAATCCGGTTTTCCAGCCAGTGACATGGAAGGTTTTACCAAAAGAGCCAATTACGAAGCTACGCTCGCGAAGTTCTGGAAATGACCAGGCCGAATAGTGCTGAACGCCGTCAAAAACCAGATGTTCATAGACTTCATCGGACAGCACCACAATATTGCGCTCGCGAATCAGTTCGATCAGTTGCTGCCAGTCTGCCTTGGACCAGACACTCCCACTCGGATTATGTGGAGTATTCACGATAATCATGCGGGTACGGTCATTAATGGCATCTTTGGCCTGATTCCAGTCCACAGAAAAATCAGGATGCTGCAAAGCAATATGCACTGGCTTTGCCCCGACCAGTTGTACCGCAGGTCCATAACTGTCATAGCTCGGGTCGAAAATAATCACTTCTTCCCCGGCACGCACCGTGGCTTGAATGGCACAAAAAATCGCAATTGTCGCCCCAGGGGTAATCGTGATTTCCTCGACAGGATCAATAATCAGTTGATCACGCTGCTGATAGAGATCTGCCACCAGACTTCGCAAGACTGGCAGACCATCTCCCGGTGCGTACTGGTTAAATCCATTCTGGCTGGCCCGGTTTAAAGCTTCAATCAAGGCAGGAGGCGCTGCAAAGTCCGGAAATCCTTGAGAAAGATTCAAGGCTCCGAGTTTTTGTGCCAAGGCCGACATGGTACTAAAAATGGTCACGCCCAAATCAGGTAATTTAGAAGGGAGTTTCAGCATGTCTTTGGCCTTGAAGAATGAGATCTGAATGAGTGTAACAGCAAGTTCCGTATAGGATAATCAGAAAAATAGGGAATATTGGGCAATATTTTTAATTAAGATGTACCACATGCGATTTAAGATTTTTAATTGAAGAGTCATAAATTAAAGGCCTAATTATGTGAAATGCATCGTGAACTGGACGAAATGGATAACTTTTCCTAAAATTTGCCGCACAATAATAAAGCTTAAAATTATAACTATAAAATGCCAAAACCTATCCATATGCTGCTGGAGCAGCTCGGGCTTAAGCGCCAGCATCGTGCGCTACATTTACAGTTTTCACATCCTCCTTTAAATCATCAGGTTTTGATTCAGCGGATTGAGGGTCAGCATCAGATCAATCAAGGTCTGCAGGCTGAACTGATCTGTCTTTCCACTCATGCTCATATTGCCTTGAAACAGTTTATCGGCTGTCGGGTGGCCATTGATCAGGTCACAGACCGGGGTGAACTTTTCCGGACTACGGGCATTATTACTGCAGCCAGCCAAGGACAGAATGATGGAGCTTTGACCCTGTATAAACTGACGCTGAATGACGCGACTGCACTCTGGCAGAAGCGCCGTAACAGTCGGGTTTTTATGAACAAGACGGTGCGCGAGATCAGTGAAATCCTGTTCAGTGAATGGCAAAACAGAAGTGCATTATTCGCGGTCAGTCTCAGCCTGGATTTGACAGGACTCAGCCGGGACTATGATGTCCGGCCTTTTGTGATGCAATCTAATGAATCGGATTATGATTTTCTGACCCGTTTATGGCGTAGCGAAGGAATTAACTGGCTGATCGATGAAAAGCAATTAACTGTGCCTGTATCAGCCAGCGAGATTCAAGCTCAGTTTTTAAAACTGGTAGATCATTCCCAATATTTTTCAGCTTTAAAACGCCGTTCCATCCGGTTTCATCGCAGTCATGCCACCGAACAGCTGGACACATTGACCAGTCTGATTGCGGTACGTCAGCTCAATCCGAATAGTACCCAAACCCAGCGCTGGCATGCCCAGCAACTTGCTCAAGATCAAAGCCAGCCTTTATTCAGTAATCATCAGCAAAGTGATATTCACGCAAATGCCACTCTTCAGCTTGAAGATGCGTGGAACATCAGTCCGGCCTGGACCGGCGACTTAAATCATGAGGATCAGGTGACAGCATCTGGTATAGCCCAACTGGATCGACTCAATCAGCAGCTCAGTGACTATCATGCTTTGCAGTCTAAATATTTTAAAGCCAGTAGCAGCGTACGAGATGCTCAGGTTGGATACTGGTTTGAACTGCAACAGCATCCTGAAATTGATCAGCATCCTGCCCATCAACGTGAATTTCTGATTTTAGCTAAGCGGTTTTATAACCAGAACAATTTACCCAAAGATATCTTATCTCAGCTGGACAGTTTGCTTGAGAAGAGCGGCTGGCAGATGACACAGGAGGAACGACAGGCCAATGAACTACAGATGGTGCGCCGTGAAATCCCGGTTGTTCCTGAGTACCAC
Source organism: Acinetobacter sp. TWP2-2-3 (assembly GCF_049896445.1). GTDB lineage: Bacteria > Pseudomonadota > Gammaproteobacteria > Pseudomonadales > Moraxellaceae > Acinetobacter. Next base: position 29,336 of record NZ_JAFCUI010000013.1, on the reverse strand, counting down.
CCCTTCATTCATCGGCCTGCTGCATATCCGCAACGGGCTCGAGTGGTCGGACCTGAAGGTGAAACGATTCATGTCGATGCATGGGGGCGGGTGAAAGTTCGTTTTCTATTTACCCGGAGTGAGGATCATCAGCATGATGGCGGTGCAGGCAGCAATGACAATGATAGTGATTCTGCCTGGGTGGATGTTTTGACCCCTTGGGCGGGTGAGGGCTATGGCATCAGGTTGCATCCGCGAATTGGCGAAATTGTAGTGATTGACTTCTTTGAAGGTGATATCGACCGGCCCTTTGTGGTGGGACGGATTCATGAAGCAGAACGGCATCCGACCATGTTTGATGCAAAAGGAGAACTTCCTGCGACCAAAAAACTCAGTGGCATCCGTTCTCAGGAGGTCGATGGTGAGGGCTTTAACCAGTTGCGTTTTGATGATACGACTGGACAGATCAGTGTACAGCTGCAAAGTAGTCATGCAGCCAGCCAGCTCAATCTGGGAAATCTAAGCCACCCCAAAGAAAGTGAAAGCAGCGAAGGTCGGGGAGAAGGTTTTGAGTTAAGAACGGATCATTGGGGTGCCATACGTGCAGGGAAAGGCTTGCTGATTTCCACTTATGGGCAAGAGTCAGCCGCAGGCAATCACCTGGATGCTGACTCAGCCAAAGAACAGCTTGAATCGAATCTCAATCATAGTAAAGCCTTGAGTGATATTGCAGAAAAACAGCAGGCTGATCCATTGGAATTTTTTGATAGTTTAAAACAGTTTCTGAATCAGATTGAAGCTGAAGACCGGGGCAAAGCTACTGCATTTAAACAGGCGGTGATGCTGTTAACCGCACCCCAATCGATTGCACTGAGCACAAAGGAAAATATTCATTTATCCGCTGATCAGCAAATCAATCAGAGTGCCGGGGACAATATTCATTTTTCCACACAGAAATCTTTAGTTGCTCATGCACAGGACCGGATCAGTTTGTTCGCTGCTCAAGAAGGCGTAAGTGTCTATGCAGCTCAAGGCAAAATTGAAATACAAGCCCAAGATGATGCAATTGAAGCGATTGCCCGCAAGGTAATCAAGCTTATTTCGACTGAAGACAAGATCGAAATCACCAGTCCGAAGGAGATCGTACTGACCGCTGGAGGGTCTCAAATTAAGATCAATGGTGGTGGAGTAATGGTCACAACTGGTGGGAAATTTGAGTGTAAGGCCGGGCAGCATCTGTTTACGAAAGGTCAAAATATTATTGAACAAAAAATAAATCTTCCAAAAATGAAAACATTATTCAGTAATAAAATTAACTATCAGTGGACTAACCAGTCTGCAGGAGAAAAAGAAATTTTTATTCTAAATAAGTTGGATGGGAACTTAATTAAAACTAAGAAGTCTGTATTAAATGAAAATAATCAATTAAGTACTTTAAGATTCTATACCTCTCAACCCACAGATTTCGTGGCTTTAGGATTTAATTCTTTACAAACTCATCTCATTCAAGACTTAGATAATGAAAGTATTGATGAACTATTGTATGAGATAGAAGAAAGGGATTTAGAGGATGATGTATATACTGAAGAGGATGTCGAATGATGAGCAATTTAGTTACCATAACATCAAAAATTTATGATGCTTCAGGAAAATATGTCATTAATTTAAAAGTTAAATCACGCTATAAAGGTTCATCGAGAGAAAATACAAATAAAACAGATAAAGATGGTTTATTTATATTTCAGGGTTCACCAAATCGAACTGTGGAAATTTTAGCTAAGCCACCTAATGTGGAAGATTATATCGTTATTAAAACGATTGATTCTTCAATCATTTCTTCTAGAAAGAATCCTGTAAAAGTATCCTTGCCTAAAAGTATAGAGGAGTATCATAAAGAAAAAGTGATGCCTACTACAAAAGGTATAGTTACGACTTTATTTAAAATAATAGACTGCAATGAGAAAATATTAACGAGTTTCCCGGTAAAATCTCGCCCTAAAGGAAAACAAAGTTCATTTGAACGTCATACCAATGAGCAGGGCATTGTAGAGGTGGTATCTTCACCTAATCGAGATATTGAAATTCTAGTTTTGACTTCAAATGATGAGTTTGCTCTAAAAGGTGCTGTTAACTCTGAGCATGGCTCTCAAATACCACAAATAATTAAATTAGACGAACCCTGCGAAAACTTTAAAAGTGAATCAAATATCCAACTTCTAGATAGAGAAGGAAATAGTTATATCGTTGAAAATACAAAGATCGAGATACTTTATCTAGGAAATAAGATAACCAAAATTTCAAATACCTCTGATGGTAAATTTTCATTTCCAAGCATGATTGGAGAAAAAATACAGATCACGGTATTTAAACCTGATGGTAATCCCTTGGAACCGAAAACTCATGTGGTAAAAAGAATTAAAGAAGATGCCATAAAAATGAAATTAGATGTGGACTTAACGGTAGGTCGAACTGTACTAAATAAGCCAAGAATAGAGAAAAATTTAAAAATAAGTAAATGTGTCTGTAATAGGGATATTTCAGCAGAAGAATTTAAAAAAATAACAACTAGTGCCACAGCTATAAGCTTTCTTAATGATTTAAATGAACAATTTAAAAAACTTAATATGATTAATTGTCTTGAAAAGGCTCATTTTATAGCACACACATTACATGAAACTGCAAGTTATTCTTTGCTAGAAGAAGGATTAGGTGGTAAATCTGAAAGTGAAGTTTATGATGGCTATAAAGGACGTGGCTTAATGCAATTAACCTATAAAAATAATTATGAGCTTTATGGGTTAGCAGTGAATGAAAACTTTTTAGGAAATAATAAACATAGAATTGCTAAAGAAAAAAAACATGCTGTAGGTTCTGCAGTATGGTATTGGCATCATTCTAAAGCTGGCAATTTGAGTCCTCATGCCATTAATAATGATTTAATAGCAACTTGTGCTTTAATTAATGGCGGATATAACGGATTTGATGATAGAGAGAAATACTATAAAAGAGCTGTAATCGCTCTTAATATAAAAACCTGTTTAAATTTAGATAAGAAAATAGTTGATAATCTTGATAATTATACGAAATTTGAAAATAGTTATATTTATTTTAATAAAATTGGTGAATGCTTTGGATGGGGTTTATGGAGTGATCCTGCTGGTTACAAAAAAGGAAAATTAAAAAACTCTAATGAGTCAAAAAAAGGATACTCAAGATTTCTAGAAATGTGTAAAGACAAAGATTATCCTTTTGGTTATAAACAAGATAAGAAAGGGAACAAAGTTGGCAGAAAGAGGTATGGTTATAGTGCGAATTCTGCAATAACATTAGCTAAAAAGAGGTTAAAAGAATTATGAAAAAAATTATACTTATTTTTTTTGCTCTAGTGGTATGTACAAGCGCACAATCAAATGATGAATATTATTGTCTGATAAGTGAAAAGAAATCTATTTTGTTAGTTTCTAGTAAGTATCCTGATATTAATTTTGTAAAATATTATCCCTATTTGAAAAATATTAAAATATCAAGACCTATAAAAGAAAAAAATGTCGATATGGGTGATAATGCTAAGCCTGAAGTCTATAGAACAATGAATGAAATCATTAATGGAGAAATTACTGGGTATTATACTTTTATGTCACAAGGTTATCTTTTATATGATGTCGAATATAAAAATTTAAGAACCAAGAAGACTACTATTTTTAATAAAAGTAACATACATATAGATAATATAAGTTGCTTATAACTCTTTAAATTCTATTTTAATCTTAGTTAAAAAGCATAAATCGAAATAAGATTTATGCTTAATTTTAAAGTGAATTTACAAAACCTCTTCCAGTAACTCCTCACTCGGTGCAAAGTAATAGGCACCATCCAGAGGTGTTACAAAATGCAGCAGGCGGTCATGAATTCCATCACCAGATGTACCGAACATACGTTCTAACATAGCATCAATAATTTTCAGGTCTTTGGTGTAGGCAATAAAGAATAGACCCTGGTCGCCACGTCCGTCACCATATGGCAAGGAGTGACGCAGGATTTCCATTTCTTCACCTTCTTCATCTTCAACTACAGTACGTGCCACGTGCGCATTTTCAGGTTTGACTTCATCATCCAATTCAATGGATTCAAGCTTGGTGCGACCCATAACCTGTTCCTGAGTATCAACTTTTAGCTTTTTCCATTTTTCCAGGTTATGCGCGTAACGCTGGGCAAAAATAAATGAACCATCTTGGAAAATACCTGAATCTTCACCTAATAATGCGACTTCAGCACGATCATCCGGGAATTGCGGATTTTCAGTCCCATCAATAAAGCCAGTAATGTCACGACCATCAAAATATCGGAAGCATACCCGCTCATCCAGTACCTGAACCTGGGCCTGAATACCTTCAAAAAAAGCCTGACTGAGCGCAAAACAGATATCAGCACGGGCACTGGCAATATGAATCAGTACATCTGCTGGAACCACGGGCATTTCGAATGAACCCTGAATAGGTGCAAGCTGTTTAAATCCTGCAGGAGCTTGATCATAAAGTTTTGCCCACAGTTCAGGACCAAAAGCCACTGCCGTTTTAATTTGTGCTTGAGGATGTTGCGTAATAAGACGATCACGCGAAGTAAAAAGATGTTCGAGTTGTTCTTTTAATTGTTCAATACTCAAATCTTTAAGACGTAAAACAATAAAACGGGCATGATCTGAAGGAAGTGGCAAGATTACCGATTGGGCTGTCATTCATGGCTCCTGTAAGGATAGATCCTGTTTTTAATGTACATATTGTGCCTGAAGCTAGACAGAGTGAATAGTGCAATGCCTTATATTTAAGCAGGTTTTTAGCCTGATTTTATTAGAAAATTCATATAATATTGGGCAAGTTTTGCTGAGTTAAATATCCATGTCCTATCAAATGTGGTTTGCCTATATGCTGGCCTGCTGGGTGATTAGTGTGTCTCCGGGCGCTGGTGCAATTGCATCGATGTCGAGCGGATTGAATTATGGTTTTCGGCATGGTTACTGGAATGCGCTGGGTCTGCAACTGGCGTTATTGGTGCAGATTGCAGTGGTTGCGGCAGGCGTGGGAGTTTTGTTTGCGACAACCCCGTGGGCATTTTTAGTGGTGAAATGGTTTGGTGTCGGCTATTTATTGTATTTGGCTATTTTGCAGTGGAAAGCACCTGCACAATCTATCGAAATTAAACATGAATTGGCGCGAAAATCGAGAGGGAAACTGGTATTGCATGGTTTCTTGGTTAATATCAGTAATCCTAAAGCCATCGTATTTTTACTGGCCGTCTTGCCGCAATTTCTGGATTTGTCCAAGCCTCAATGGATTCAGTATTTGATTATGGCTGCGACAATGGTGACGATTGATCTGATTGTGATGGCGGGTTATACCGGATTGGCTGCTAAAGTTTTAAGGCTACTAAAATCACCGAAACAACAAAAAGTCATGAACCGGACTTTTGCCGGTTTATTTGCAGGCGCTGCATTTTTATTGAGTTTGGTGCATCAATAAAGAGTGTTTGCTCTCTCCTTAAAGGAGAGAGGCGGAATAGATCATTAGAAAATCATCATGATTTAAAAGAAAGATTAAGCCAGCTTTTTAAACTTTTGCACACAGAAGATCAGTGCAAACAGCACTGCCATGGTCAGGACAATGGTTAAACCAGTCGAAGTATTGAGACCGGCACTCGACCACAGACCCACGGTCACCCCAATTTGCGCAATCACAAATGCCCAGATCACCATTTGTTTTGGTGAATGTGCAAGTAATCGTGCAGTCAGGGCAGGGATCACCAGTAATGCCCCCATCAAGAGTGAACCGACTGCTTTCAGGGCAAGCACGGTAAACAATGCCAATAACAACATAAAGATCAGGCGTTGCCATTTGGCATTTACACCTTCACTGACCGCCATGTCCGGATCAATTGCGATTTGAATCTGCGCTTGCCAGCTTTTATAGAGAACGGCTAAGGCCAGAATAATCACGATAGCAAAGGTGGGTAAGTCCGCCCAAGAAATCGTCAGTAGATCACCAAATAGATAGCTGAGAAGTTCCGGTCTTAAACTCGGTAAATGCTGAATGAACAATAATCCCGAGCAAAGCAGTGTTGCTGAACATAAGGCCAGCAAGGCATCATTCGGCAGGCGTGGGTCATGCAGTACCCACAAAATCCCGACCAATAATAAGGCAATAAAAGTGACTCCCATCCACAGCGGTAAACTTAAAGCTCCAGCAATGGCAACACCGAGTAAAGTACCGTGTGCCATGGTATCGGCAAAAAATGACATACGCCGCCAGAGCATGAGACAGCCCAGCGGTGCAGTCAGAAATACCAATAGCGTTCCCATGATCCATGCAGGTAAAAGGAGTTGTAACCAATCCATCATGGTTTAAGCTTCCGGCTCGGGGTGAATATGAGGACGCGAATCATGCTGACAGGGTGTGGCAGAATCACCATGCGCACAATGATCATGATGATGCTGGTAGAATACCCGGTTAGTGCCAAAAATTGCCTGATATTCGGGATGTTGCTGCACACTTTCCGGCAGCCCGCTACAACAGATATGCTTATTCAAGCAGACCACACGAGTCGTACCTTGCATCACCCATTGCAAGTCATGTGAAACCATCAGTACGGCACAGCCATATTTTTCCGGCAAGTTACGCACATATTCATACAGTTCAGCTTCGGACTGGATGTCTAGACCCTGCATCGGTTCGTCGAGAACTAAAATGTCCGGCTGGCGTAATAAGGCGCGGGCCAGTAGCACCCGCTGACGTTCACCGCCAGACAACTGCTGAACTTTAGAATCTTGCAGTTTACTAATACCAGTATCCCGGATAATTTCAGTTTTAATCTGGGACGGGCATTTTTCTAGTGCCAATAAATCTTTCACTCGTAGCGGCAAGCTATATGATGGATTAAATTTCTGTGGCACATAAGAGAATTTGAGTTTGCGCGCAGTTTTGATCTCACCCGATTGTGGTTTTAGTATGCCCAGCATGACTTTAATTAAGGTCGATTTACCAGCACCATTGGGACCAATCAGTGTGACAATTTCTTTCTCTTGTAATGAGAAATCAATGGCTTTTAGGATATCGCGCTCATCGATTTTGACCCAGATCTTGGAGAGCTGAATCAGGGGAGAGGCACTTAAGCTTTGTTGCGGCACTGCTGACAAATTCCTGAAATTTCGATAATGCTGTGATGTGCCGTGAAGTCGTCCGAGCTTGCCAGTGCATCGAGTTGATTGAGCAGGCCCTGAGCCGACGCTTCTTTCACGGCTTTACATTCGGTACAGATTAAAAAAGCAGCCTGATGACCTTCACGCGGATGGCAACAGGGAATATAGGCATTGATCGAGGTCAGGCGATGAATCAGCCCTTTGCTTAATAAAAAATCCAGAGTGCGATACACCGTTGGTGGGGCTGCAGGACGATCGCTGGCATTTTTCATTTGTGCCAGCAGATCATAGGCGCCCATCGGGCCATGCGCATTCAGAATGAGTTCCAGCACTTCTTTACGTAAAGGCGTAAGGCGTGCGCCGCTTGCTGCACAAAGACTTTCCGCTTCAGCAAGACGTTGTGCGACATTGGGATGGTCGTGCACGCCGTGCAATGCGTTGTGGTGTTCGTGCGAACAGGAACCCATAGTTCACCTCAAGTGCGAAACTGAAAATTAATAGATTTCAAATCTTAACATGAAGCGTTCTGAGTTTCGATTGGGCATAGGTATTTTTGTATTTTTGTTATATTATAACACTTCCTGATTTTATCGTTTTTAAGTGATTTCTACTCATGTTCCGTCTTCTTGCAATCAGTCTGCTCGCATTGTTCAGTACACTCAGTTGGTCACAAAGTCTGGTGGTGTCTACGCAGCCGATCCATCTGATTGCCAAGAAAATTACCCAAGGTGTGGAACAGCCGACTTTATTGCTGGCCAACCAAAGTGGACATGATGTGAGTCTGACTCCGGCGCATCGAAAAACTATTCAGAATGCAGGTCTGGTGATCTGGCTGGGTCAGGCGCATGAAGCACCCTTGGCGAAAGTGCTGAATGAAAGTAATAAAGGTATCGCACTTTTAGACTCCGGAATTTTGACTACCTTGCCGATGCGTAATCCGCGTGGCGAGGCCTTAAAAAATACGGTAGACACGCATGTCTGGCTCGATCCGAATAATGCGGTACGGATAGGTTTCTTTATTGCGGCGCTACGTTCGCAGCAACTGCCGGAGCATCGTGAACGCTACTGGAAAAATGCCCGTGACTTTGCACAAAACATGTTTGCTACGGCCCAGCGTTATAGTTCAAGCAACAAGGCCAAACCTTATTGGTCTTATCACGATGCCTACCAGTATCTTGAGCGCCCACTCAATTTAAAATTCATGGGGGCGCTGACCGATGATCCACATGTTTCGCCAACCGTAGCCCAAATCAAGTTTTTACAGGATCATCGTCCACAGCGCAAAATGTGTCTGCTGGCCGAAGGTCATGCCAGTGAAAACCAGTACCGCAAACTCAATCCGGTACTGTTCCAGCATGTCGATGAAAGCATGAGCGGGGCAAGGGACTTTGTGCAGGCTTGGCAGCAATTGGCTACAGAAACCCAGAAATGTGTACTAAATGCACGCTAATGGTTTAAAAAATAGACAGATTTTGATTAGTTTAACAGCAGTGGCCCGATTTAAAAAAACACGACTAAGGTCGGGAAAAGATTGCATGTTCAGGGGTGTAACTCTATAATGCCTGCGATTAAAAATAATCACCTGTTAAACTTGTCAAGCATGATTGCTGTGAGTGAATAAATAATGAGCCGAACTAGTCGCTTGATTGACCGACGATTAGCGAAAGCTTTGGTCCTCCTGCAAGCCTGTATGATCCCTGTTTCAGCCTTGATCGGCTGGGTCGTGAAAGACTCAACCGCAGCCTTGAGTGCAGCATTAGGTGCACTGGTATGTTGGCTCGCGACTTGTTATTTTTCGTGGCAATCGTTTCGAGCAGCAGGAGCCCGCGCGTCTAAACAAGTTCTTTCGAACATGTATAAAGGCTTGATGGGAAAGTTTGCCATTGTGATTGTTGGTTTCATTTTAATTTTAAGCAATGTTAAACCGTTGTCAGCGGTGGCGTTGTTTTGTGGTTTTATACTTGTTCAAGCCATGTCGTGGGTCGCTCCGTTTTGGGCGTCACGTCTACAAAAATGAGTATAAGCACAACAAGAAATTGAAAAGTTTTTCAGGAGCAGGCGAGATATCAAGCAGCACGCGATATTCGTTTGTTCTATTAGTTTTTTGACATTGACCAGGTGTGATTTATGGCTGCTGAAGAACATGCCCTTACTTCGACCGAGTATATCAAGCATCACTTGACCAACATGACCTATGGCAAAATGCCGGACGGTACGTGGAAATTGGCCGAGAGCGGTGCTGAAGCTCAACAGATGGGGTTCACTGCTATTCACTTGGATTCAATGGGTTGGTCTATCGGACTGGGTCTGATTTTCTGTTTGTTGTTCTGGTTGGTTGCGAAAGCGGCTAATGCTGGTGTTCCTACCAAGTTCCAGTCTGCAATTGAAATGATTATCGAGTTTGTAGATTCAAGTGTACGTGATACCTTCCACGGGAAGTCTCGATTAATTGCACCCTTAGCATTAACCATTTTCGTGTGGATTTTCCTCATGAACTTGATGGATTTGATCCCTGTTGACTTTATTCCTTATGTAGCTCAACACGCGATTGCTTCTATGCTGGGTGTAGACCCTCATCAGGTTTACTTTAAAATTGTTCCGACTACAGATCCAAACATTACCCTCGGTATGTCTATTTCTGTATTCTTCTTAATTATTTTCTATAGTATTCGTGAGAAAGGTGTTGGCGGCTTCGTTGGTGAGTTAGCACTGAACCCATTTAACCCAAGTAATCCAGTTGCTAAAGTGCTTTTAATTCCATTCAACTTATTGTTGGAATTGACTACTTTCTTGGCGCGACCAGTTTCATTGGCTCTACGACTGTTCGGTAACATGTATGCGGGTGAGTTAATCTTCATTCTTATCGCGTTATTACCGTTCTGGATCCAGTGGGCGTTGTCTGTGCCTTGGGCGATTTTCCACATTTTGATTATTACGCTACAAGCATTCATTTTCATGATGTTGACTATCGTGTACATGAGTATGGCAAGCGAAAAGCATTAATGGTATTGCCTAACTGTCAACGGATGGTTGGGCACACAATTTTTTAACTTAATTTGGTATAAAACCTAACCTCTGAGGAATTATCATGGAACTCACTTTAGGTCTAGTTGCAATTGCATCTGCTATCTTGATCGCTTTCGGTGCTTTAGGTACTGCGATTGGTTTTGGTCTTCTAGGCGGCCGTTTCCTTGAAGCTGTAGCTCGTCAACCAGAATTGGCTCCACAACTTCAAACTCGTATGTTCTTAATCGCGGGTCTTCTTGATGCTGTGCCTATGATCGGTGTTGGTATTGGCTTGTTCTTCATCTTCGCTAATCCATTTGTAGGTTAATCAGCTTAATTCCGAAATTCACTATTTGAGGAATTTGCAATGAATATCAACCTCACATTGTTTGGCCAAGCGATTGCGTTTGCGATTTTTGTCGCATTCTGCATGAAGTTTGTATGGCCACCACTAATCAATGCGATTAGTGAACGTCAGCGTAAAATCGCTGATGGCTTAAATGCTGCTGAAAAAGCGAAGGCTGACCTTGCAGATGCGCAAGCACAAGTGAAAGCTGAGTTAGACGCGGCAAAAGCACAAGCGGCTCAATTGATCGAACAAGCGAACCGTCGTGGTGCACAATTGATCGAAGAAGCGCGTACCCAAGCTGCGGCTGAAGGTGAGCGTATTCGTCAACAGGCTAAAGAAGCTGTTGATACTGAAATCAATGCTGCTCGCGAAGAATTGCGTCAACAAGTGGCTGCTCTTGCAGTAACTGGTGCTGAGAAAATTCTTAGCCAGCAAGTTGATGCAGAAGCTCACAATGCCATGCTGACTCAGCTGGCTGCTAAACTTTAAGAGAGGCGGATTATGGCTGAACTCTTGACGTTGGCACGCCCATACGCTAAAGCAGCATTTGCTTACGCTTCTGAGCAAAGTGCAACTGACTCTTGGTCAACAGCACTTGAATTGCTCAGTGCTGCGGTGCAAGACGAAGCATTTTCAGCTTATCTAAATCGCCCTGAGCTTACACCTGCTGAGCAGGTGGCTCTTTTTGCGAAAGTTTTAGGTGAAGACCAAACTGCAGCAGTGTCTAACTTCCTGACATTGCTTGCAGAGAATAACCGTTTGGTTCTTCTTCCTGAGATTGCAGCAGAATATGAGCAGCTTAAATCACAGAATAACAATACTGTGGATGTAGTGATTGAATCTGCATTCCCATTGACTTCTGTACAGGAACAATTACTTGCGCATGCATTAGAGAAAAAATTCGAAGCTGCCGTAAATGTTTCTGTAGAAGTTAACCCAGCGCTGATTGCTGGTGTAGTTATTCGTGCAGGCGACCAAGTGATAGATGATTCTGCGCTTAACAAGCTTGAAAAAATGCGTACTCGTCTTCTTGCTTAATTGCATTTAGAAGACTGAACTTTAAAAAGATTGAGGTATAGCGCAATGCAACAACTGAATCCATCCGAGATCAGTGCGCTCATTAAACAGCGTATCGGCGATCTGGACACCAGCGCAACCGCTAAGAACGAAGGAACCATTGTTATGGTTTCCGACGGTATTGTGCGTATTCACGGCTTAGCTGACGCTATGTACGGTGAAATGATCGAATTCGACGGCGGCCTTTACGGTATGGCACTGAACCTAGAACAGGATTCAGTGGGCGTCGTTGTTTTAGGTAACTACTTAAGCCTTCAAGAAGGTCAAAAAGCGCGTTGCACAGGTCGTGTATTAGAAGTTCCGGTTGGTCCAGAACTTTTAGGCCGTGTAGTAGATGCTTTGGGTAACCCGATTGATGGTAAAGGCCCTATTGATGCAAAATTAACTGATGCTGTTGAAAAAGTAGCACCAGGCGTAATTTGGCGTCAATCAGTGGATCAACCTGTACAAACTGGTTATAAATCAGTAGATACAATGATCCCTGTAGGCCGTGGTCAACGTGAGTTGATCATTGGTGACCGTCAAACTGGTAAAACAGCAATGGCGATCGACGCGATCATCGCTCAGAAAAACTCTGGCATTAAATGTGTATACGTAGCAATCGGTCAAAAACAATCGACTATCGCTAACGTGGTACGCAAGCTAGAAGAAACTGGCGCTATGGCGTATACAACTGTTGTAGCTGCAGCTGCAGCTGATCCAGCAGCAATGCTGTATCTAGCTCCGTATTCTGGCTGTACAATGGGCGAATACTTCCGTGACCGCGGTGAAGATGCGTTAATCATTTATGATGACTTGTCTAAGCAAGCTGTTGCTTACCGTCAAATTTCATTGCTTTTACGCCGTCCACCAGGTCGTGAAGCGTATCCAGGTGACGTGTTCTATCTACACTCGCGTCTACTTGAACGTGCTTCTCGTGTATCTGCTGACTACGTTGAGAAATTCACTAACGGTGAAGTTAAAGGCCAAACTGGTTCATTAACTGCATTGCCGATTATTGAAACTCAAGCGGGTGACGTATCTGCATTCGTACCAACCAACGTAATTTCGATTACTGATGGTCAGATCTTCCTTGAAACATCATTATTCAACGCAGGTATTCGTCCTGCTGTGAACGCGGGTATCTCTGTATCTCGTGTTGGTGGTTCAGCGCAAACTAAGATCATCAAGAAATTGTCTGGTGGTATCCGTACTGCTTTGGCGCAATACCGTGAATTGGCAGCATTTGCTCAGTTCGCTTCTGATCTTGACGAAGCAACTCGTAAGCAACTTGAACATGGTCAACGTGTAACTGAGTTAATGAAGCAAAAACAATATGCTCCATACTCAATTGCTGACCAAGCTGTTTCAATTTATGCATCTAACGAAGGCTACATGGCTGACGTAGACGTTAAGAAAATCGTAGACTTTGATGCTGCGTTAATTTCTTACTTCCGTTCAGAACATGCTGCGTTAATGCAACAAATCGATGCCTCTGGTGATTACAACAAAGACATCGAAGCTGCAATCAAAGCAGGTATTGAAAGCTTTAAAGCGACTCAAACTTACTAATTTCAACCTCTGTTGAATTTAGTGTCGGTTTGGTTCACGGAATCAACCTTCGGAAGCTCGCAAGGGCTTTCGAATACTAGGTTAAGCGTATGGCAAATTTAAAAGAAATTCGCGCCAAAGTAGCTAGTATCAAGAGCACGCAGAAGATTACTCGAGCGATGCAAATGGTAGCAGCTTCTAAGATGCGTCGTGCGCAAGAGCGCATGGCTCAAGGCCGTCCGTATGCCGAAAATATGCACCGTGTAATTGCTCATTTGGTCCAAGCGAATCCTGAATACAAACACCGTTATATGGTTGAACGCCCGGTTAAGCGCGTTGGCTATATCATTGTGTCTTCAGATCGTGGCCTTGCTGGTGGTTTGAACATTAACCTGTTCAAGAAAGTGGTTAAACACGTTCAACAGCAACAAGAGCAGTCAATTGAAGTTCAATTTGCTTTAATTGGTCAAAAAGCGGTTTCGTTTTTTAAAAACTACGGCGGTAAAGTGCTTGGTGCGACGACGCAAGTCGGCGATGCCCCAAGTCTTGAGCAGTTATCTGGTTCTGTACAGGTGATGTTGGATGCTTATGATAAAGGCGAGTTAGATCGTATTTATCTAGTGTCAAACGGCTTTGTCAATGCCATGACTCAAAATCAAAAAATCGAACAACTTGTTCCTTTGGCTGCTGCTGAAGAGGACAAGAATCTGAACCGTCAATACGGTTGGGATTACATCTACGAGCCTGAAGCTGAAGAGCTTTTAAATGGCTTGTTGGTTCGCTATATCGAGTCTGTGGTGTATCAAGGTGTGATTGAAAACATCGCATGTGAGCAGTCTGCACGTATGGTCGCTATGAAAGCAGCGACAGACAACGCAGGCGAGATCATTAAGAGCCTGCAACTTATTTATAACAAGCTGCGTCAAGCCGCGATTACTCAGGAAATTTCTGAGATCGTTGGTGGTGCCGCTGCCGTTTAACATTATTTTGAATTGAGGAGACAGCAATGAATAGCGGTCGTATCATTCAGATCATCGGCGCGGTTATCGACGTCGAGTTTGAACGCAACAGCGTTCCTAAGATCTATGACGCTCTCCAAGTAGATGGTACTGAAACTACTTTAGAAGTTCAGCAACAGCTTGGTGATGGCGTAGTTCGTACTATTGCAATGGGTTCTACTGAAGGCCTTAAGCGTGGTTTGAACGTAACTAACACTAACGCGCCGATTTCTGTACCAGTAGGTACAGCGACTCTAGGCCGTATCATGGACGTTCTTGGTCGCCCGATCGACGAAGCTGGTCCTGTTGCGACTGAAGCGCGTTTACCAATTCACCGTCAAGCGCCTTCTTATGCAGAACAAGCGGCTTCTACTGACCTTTTAGAAACTGGTATTAAAGTCATCGACTTACTTTGCCCGTTCGCGAAAGGTGGTAAAGTTGGTCTGTTCGGTGGTGCCGGTGTTGGTAAAACTGTAAACATGATGGAGTTGATCAACAACATCGCGAAAGCTCACTCAGGTTTATCTGTGTTTGCTGGTGTTGGTGAGCGTACTCGTGAAGGTAACGACTTCTATCACGAAATGAAAGATTCTAACGTTCTAGACAAAGTAGCAATGGTCTACGGTCAGATGAACGAGCCACCGGGTAACCGTTTACGCGTAGCGTTGACTGGTCTTACTATGGCTGAATATTTCCGTGACGAGAAAGACGAAAACGGTAAAGGCCGTGACGTACTATTGTTTGTAGATAACATTTATCGTTATACACTAGCGGGTACTGAAGTATCAGCACTTCTAGGTCGTATGCCATCTGCAGTAGGTTACCAGCCTACACTTGCAGAAGAGATGGGTGTTCTTCAAGAACGTATTACATCGACTAAGTCTGGTTCTATTACGTCAATCCAAGCGGTATACGTACCTGCCGATGACTTAACAGATCCATCGCCTGCTACAACGTTTGCTCACTTAGACGCAACTGTTGTATTGAGCCGTGACATCGCGTCGAGTGGTATTTACCCAGCGATCGATCCACTAGACTCAACTTCACGCCAGTTAGATCCGTTAGTTGTTGGTCAAGAGCATTATGAAATTGCACGTTCTGTACAGAACGTATTGCAACGTTATAAAGAGCTTAAAGACATCATCGCGATTCTTGGTATGGACGAGCTTGCTGAAGAAGATAAACTGGTTGTTTACCGTGCGCGTAAAATCCAGCGTTTCTTCTCTCAACCGTTCCACGTAGCTGAAGTATTTACTGGTGCTCCTGGTAAATTAGTATCTCTTAAAGAAACGATTCGTGGCTTTAAAGGTCTTCTAGCTGGTGAATACGATCACATCCCAGAACAAGCGTTCTACATGGTTGGTGGTATTGACGAAGTTATTGCTAAAGCCGAGAAACTTTAATTAGCTACTCTAATTTAGGAGATTCTCATGGCGACTATGCAATGTGATGTTGTAAGTGTTCAGGAGTCTTTGTACTCAGGCACTATAACTATGCTAATTGCAAAAGGTGCTGGCGGTGAGTTGGGTATTATGCCTGGCCATGCTCCGCTGGTAACTTTGCTCCAACCTGGCGCGATCCGCGTTATTTTGGAAAACGGTACAGAAGAGTTGATCTATGTATCTGGTGGTGTTCTAGAAGTTCAACCGCATGTTGTTACGGTTCTTGCAGATACTGCAGTCCGTGCAGAAAACTTAGATGAAGCAGCTATTGTTGAAGCGCGTAAACACGCTGAAGCATTGCTTGCGAATCAAAAGAGCGATTTGGACGCTGCTGCTGCTTTGGCTGCTCTTGCAGAAACTGCTGCACAGTTGGAAACGATCCGCAAAATCAAAAACCGCGCTCAATAAGAGACGGTTTGAGATTGAAAAAACCACCCGAAAGGGTGGTTTTTTTATAGTTCATAGGTTCTTATCATGTTTGTTTTTATATATGTGTTCATAAAAAAAGATTAAGTCTTTTTCTCTACCATAATTATTGCCAGAACCAAATGTAGCTACTACGTACAAAAAACCAAACTTTTCTAATTCAGATGCTGAAAAGTTACATTCATTATTCGTAAGGTAGTAATCCTTCTTGGATTTGTTCATTTCAAATGATAAGTAGGCTTTTTCTAACCCTTCTAATAAAAACGATGTAAATTGAGGAATAATATGAGCATATCTTAAAAAATTTTCACGATTTATTTCTTTCGCATCATATAAAAGAGCTAAACGAGCGAGCATTTTAGATTGATGGATTAAATAGACTTTATCTAAAGCATTGAGTAATTCACCACCTATTTCTAAGTTGTTTTGATTCTTGAAGATTTTTAGTAATGTTCCTGATGCTAACTTTTCACCTTCCTTTATAAATTCCAGGATATTTTTTAATTTTTGCTTTTCGTTATAGCTTCTGAAAACTTTATAAATCGCTAAACCTGAAGATGCTATTGGAAAAGCTTTTAAAATTTCTTGAAAAATAGTATCAGTCGTTTCTAAAACTGTATTATCAAAATAGTTTTCTGCTGTTTGAATGATATTAGATGGTATTTGACTCATTATGAATTTTCTTTTTTCTACTATATAGAATAATGTACTACACACCTGAAAATTTGAAATTTATATTTTTAGCATCACCTTAAAACAGCTGATTTAGATTATTTGTTTTAGCTTGGAATTTTTGCAAGTATCGATCTTGAGAGTGTTGGTTTTACATTTCCGATTCTTAAATAAATTTTAATTTGTACCACTCGATATAACTTTTACCCTTTCTCAGTAATGTTTTGAACCAATCTGTAAACCTGCACACGCCATAAAAAAATCAGTGATAAGTTAAATGATTCGAACAGATTTCGCTTGTTATAGCTTAATACGATAGAAGTTTAGAACAGGCAAAACTTATAATTGAAAAAAGGGAAAACCATGGCTTATCAATCTATTAATCCATTTACCAATCGAAAATTGAAAGACTACCCATCGCATAGCGATCAAGATATTCAACATGCACTCGATACTGCAGAAAAAATTCTAAAGTCAGAATGGTCACAGCAGGTCGATATCCGTATTGCAGTACTGCGTAAATTGGCTACCAACATGCGAGCGCAAAAAGCTGAACTGGCCAAGCTTATGACCCAGGATATGGGGAAACTGATCAAGCAGGGTGAAGGTGAAATCGAAACCTGCGCCAAAATTGCCGAATATTATGCTGATCATGCCAAAGAGTTTTTAGCGCCCGTGTCCTATGAAACGGAACTGGGTGAGGCCTGGGTTGAGCATCATCCACTGGGTATTATCATGGCGGTAGAACCGTGGAATTTCCCATTTTATCAACTGATGCGGGTATTTGCACCGAACTGTGCCATTGGTAATCCGGTTCTGGCAAAACATGCCGGCATTGTGCCGCAATGTGCTGAAGCTTTTGAGCAACTGGTCTTGGATGCAGGCGCACCCAAAGGTGTCTGGACCAATCTGTTTATCAGCAGTGATCAGGTCGCTGAAGTAATTGCAGACAAGCGTGTGCGTGGTGTGGCACTCACAGGTTCAGAAGGTGCGGGCAGTGCAGTCGCTGAACAGGCGGGCAAACATCTTAAAAAATCAACGCTGGAACTGGGCGGTAATGATGTATTTATCGTACTCGATGATGCAGATCTGGAACGCGCGATCAAGTTAGGCTGTCAGGCGCGTGTCAATAATGCCGGGCAGGTATGTACGGCGGCGAAGCGATTTATTCTGCATGAAAAAATTGCCGAACAATTCAAAGCCGGCATGCTGAACGCCTTTGAACAGTTAAAACTGGGTGATCCGCTTGATCCTGAAACCACTTTAGGGCCACTGTCTTCAAAAGATGCGCTGGAAAAACTGACCAAGCAGGTCGATAAGGCCGTAGCACAAGGTGCAACTGTGGTCATTGGCGGTAAGGCTGTAGAACATCAAGGCAATTTCTATACACCAACGATTCTGGAAAATATCACGCGTGAAAATGAAGCCTGGTATGAAGAATTCTTTGGCCCGGTGGCGCAAATCTATGTGGCCAAGGATGATGATGAAATTGTCGAAATTGCCAATGATTCCAATTATGGTCTGGGTGGCGTGATCCATGCTCAGGATATTGAGCGGGCGAAAAAGCTGGCGTCACGGGTAGAAACCGGCATGATCTGGATCAACTGGTTTACTGACACCACGCCCGAATTGCCATTTGGTGGAATCAAAAATTCCGGTTATGGACATGAACTGTCGATTGATGGTTTTAGAGAGTTTGTGCAGAAGAAACTAGTCGTTGTCAAAAGCCCGAAAGAATAATATGAGCTGATCCAATGTCAAAGAAGCCACTATTTAGTGGTTTCTTTGTCTAGTTGGTCTGAATATTCTTCACGTTTACCGCCTTCATAACTGGCGAAACGTGGATGTTCTGGTGGAAATGACGGTTCAGCGCTTGGCCAAGGCCAGCCACCAAACTGGGTTTCGCGATAACGGCGAAAAGCAGTATCCAGCTCTTGCGCACTATTCAAAACAAAAGGTCCATGCATGGCAACTGGTGCACCGATCGGTTCACCTTCCAGCCATAAAATATGTGATTCCAGCAGCCCACCTTTGAGCTGAATATCTGCATCCGGTTTGAGTTCAAGTAGATGCTTCGGCGCTATCTTCTGTCCTTCAAGCTCCAAGCTTCTACCTTGATAAAAATAACAAAAACGCGTTGCAGTAGCAGTGCTGGCAGGAATGGTTAATTCTGCTTCCGGCTTTAAAGTGATTAAATACATATTGAGTTGATTCTCTGGAATGGCTGCCCATGAATGTGGCGGACGATCCAGTGCCTGAGTCTGTTTAAACTGTCCTGAAATGACCCGGATCTCCGCTTTACGTCCGGTCGCATCGGCTGAAAATACATGTGGAATATGTTCACGCCACAACATTTTATAATCGGCCGGCTGCTTTTTTTGTTCCGGTGAGGAATTCAGCCAGATTTGAAACAGCTCCAGAGGATTGTCCTGATCCTGATGGACTAAAGGAAACATCTCGCAATGCTGTACCCCATTGCCGGTAGTCAGCCATTGCACATCACCCGCGCCATAACGTCCCGAGTTTCCCAGCGAGTCAAAATGATCGACATAACCGCGCTCGACAATGGTAATGGTTTCAAAGCCAGTATGCGGATGCTCCGGAAAGCCGGGAATACTCTCGCCATAATACATGTCATATTCATGCTGCTGTGGCGGGGAAACTGTGCCTAATTCGACATTGCCTTGCGGATAATGATCTTGATGATGAACGGTAAAAATAAAAGGATCTTTCAGATCAAGCCGGGATGTGACTGGAACCACAGAATACAGCACTGAATTCGACATGATTGAACTCCTGATGATCTGATTAGATGAAAATTCTTGATCTAAATATAATTTTTATAATCCATAACAGTGTATAGCCTGCAAGACGATTGAGGAAGGTGGGTTTCGATCAATCGCCTCAAAATGAGATTTTTAGGTATTTTAAGTATTGTCCTGATCAGTATTGCTCTTTGATTCCTGATCTGGATTCTGGATCAGCAAGCCGGCCAGTTTGACCATTTCGGATTGCACATTAACCATCTGGGATTCAATCTTTTTCAAGTTCACTTGGCTGAAATCCACCTGACCATTTAAAAGAGGAGAAGCCAGAACTTGCTGATTGGCGGTCATAATGTTGTCACGAATCTGGTCAATTTCCTGACTTTTCAAGTTCAGGTTGCCTAACACCTGATTAAAACTGCTAAGTTGCTGTTGTAGCTGGGTCGCAGTGGACTCCAGTTGCTGGGTATCTTTAGCTTCGACCGCCGTTTGCAGTTCGGTCTGGGTCTGTTTTAACTGTTCTACATAACTGCCGGCCTTGAGCTGCAAGTCGGCGACATCACGAACCATATAAAACATATTGCCCGATTTAAGTTCGGTTTGTGCTGCTGAACTCTGTTGCTGAGAGGCTGGTTCCAGATCTGAGGTCGTGGTATCTGCCTGTTCAGCCGGTGCTTCGACAGCCTGTTCACAGCCCATCAGTAAAATTCCAGAGCTAAATAATGCGAAAGGAAGGACAGCATTGGCAAGAATCTTGGACATGGAATCAGAGTCTCGATACAGGTGATGGAATTTGAGTAGTATTTAATATAAGGACAAACTATGGAGATAAAAAAGATTGTTGCAAACTCATAACAATTCTTCTGGGTTGCGAACGTTGCTCTATTCAAAAACAAGAAAAAGATTATTAAAAGCTGGTAAAGAAGTACTTTGCTCTCACCAAATTGGCTTGTTTGGCCTGCAATCACTTTGAAAATGTTTTTAGGTGAATTTTAATGCAATTAAATAATCGTTTTTAAATAAAAAAAATAAGTATCTACCAAGAAAATAGATACTTATTTCAAGCTTGATGCTTATGAGAATAATCGAGAATTATTTTGCAAGTTCTGCATTCACTGCATCGACAATCCGTTGATCATCTGCAGTAATATCTGGAGCAAAACGTGCCACTACTTCACCATTTTTATTGATCAGGAATTTTTCAAAGTTCCAGAGCACTTCTGGTGGCTGATTTGGGGTTAAACCATAATCGACCAGATCTTTCCACCAAGGGCCTTCACCGATACGTTCCGGTACAGCCTGCGTAAGGTTGGCATATAAAGGATGCTTGTCTTCACCCGCGACAGAGATTTTAGCAAATAGCGGGAAGTCAACTTTATAATTCACTGAGCAGAATTCCTGAATCTCGGCTTCGCTACCCGGTTCCTGTTCCAAAAAGTTATTGGCAGGGAAGCCCAGAATTTCCAGACCTTCCGCTTTTTTGTCCTGATACAGTTTTTGTAAGCCTTCATATTGCGGCGTCAGGCCACATTTAGATGCGACGTTAACCACCAGCAAAACCTTACCTTGGTACTGGTTTAAAGTGGTTTCTGTTCCTTCAATGGTTTTGACTGGAATGTCATATACAGAGCGAGTCATTAGATTTCCTGTTTATTGCGACTGAACGGTATTTGTTTTAACGGGTATTCGCTTTCAGTACAAGTAAAAACAGGTGAGCTCAGTTACTTAAAGCTGCAAATTGCCTCAATATTATGTGAAAAATCTATTATGCTAGGATGCGCGAATACGCATAGCTTAATAACAAGACCAGCGACTCATGGATGAAAGTATGACACAGCAACAAAAGGCAGTCTGGTGGGCCATGGCCTTACCACTGGCCGCAGTTTTGATTTGGTCTCTGAATATGACTGTCACCCGCTATGTGGCAGATTATATTTCTCCCATCAGTATCAGTTTCTACCGCTGGGCCTTGGCCTTACTGATTTTAACTCCATTCATGTTGCCCAAAGTCAAAGCAGCGTGGCCGGAGATCCGTCCATATCTCGGGCATTTTGCTGTTTTGAGTGCGCTGGGAATGGTGCTTTATCAGGGGTTGGCTTATAGTTCGGCACACTATACCACTGCAACCAATATGGGCCTGATCAATGCCTTTATTCCTATTTTTACCATTATCGTGGGTATTTTTGTTTTAAGGATTGGCCCAACACAGGCTGCAGTGCTGGGGAGTCTTCTGTCTTTTATTGGCTTAATGTATGTCATGGCACAAGGGCAGGGCCTGCAGTTTTTAACTGTTGGTGAAAGTTATATTGGCGATCTGTTGATGTTGATCGCAGTATTTTTCTATGCCTGTTATGGCGTGTTTCTGAAAAAATGGCAGATTCAGATTCCACTCTTAGTGAGCCTGTATATTCAGATTTTTATGGCCTTTCTCTATCATATTCCTTTGGTATTGATTTTAGGTCTGGACAGCATCAATCATGCTAATGCAGCCAGCATTATCTATGCCGGAATTTTCCCATCCATTGCCGCGCCGTTATTCTGGATGATGGCTGTGCAGCAACTTGGTCCCAATCGCAGCAGTATTTTTATGAATCTGATGCCGGTTTTTACTGCAGTAGTCGCATATTTGTGGCTGGGTGAAGCGTGGACCATGTATCACAGTATCGGCGGTGGCATCATTTTACTTGGAATCCTCTGTGCTCAATATCCCGGAAGATCCGCTTAATCAGGAATTAAAAGAGCTAATTAAGAATTTTGTCTGATTAAATATTGAGCGGTTGATCAAAACTTTTTTAATTGAAATCCCCTTTTAAATGCTAATTTTCAAATGTTAAAACAAATAGAAAAATATCGTTTTATTTTAAAAAGAGAATAGAAAGAGCAAGATATTTTGAATATTGCTCAAAAATTGTTTGCTATTAATAGAAAATATGTATTATTTGATTGTTTTATTGTACTTGTCGTCGCATTCAGTTTCTTTCATAATGCGCCCATCGAGAATGATCAAGCAAGAAAATCCTTGTTTTATCAGACTCCCAGAGATTTTCTGAACCCTCTGGATGTGATTTATGCACATCCTTTTTTATGCTCAGCCATCCCTATATGGCTGAGCTTTTTTTTGTCTTAAAACTTTAGTCGGGCTTGAGTGTCCCGACTAAATCAGACAGGACTCAGTCACGAATAATTGCGCCAGTCACTGCATCAATGATGCGGCTTGGTTGCTGACTTAAACCGAGGTCACCATTCAGATAATTTAGATTCTGGTCAAAATAGCGGATCGCATCCTGCAGTGAGCGGGCAGGTTCCATACCGGCAGGGTTGGCACTGGTAGAAACGATAAAACCGCCAAAGGCCTGACACAATGCGACACAGAGCGGGTGAGTGGTCACGCGGACGGCTACTTTAGGGTGATGACCTTTAATCCAGTCAGGAATGTCTTTATTTGCAGGAAGTAACCAGGTGGTCGCGCGATCAGCAGGTCTGTCATGGTTCCAGGATTCAATCACTTTTTCACGCATTTCTTCAGTTAAATCCTGCAACAGATGTTCTACCTGTGAAAGATGAGCTGCCAGCAGAATCACGCCTTTTTCAATCGGGCGCTGTTTTAATTCTAAAATCTGATGAAATGCCTGTTCATTATAGGGGTCGCAACCCAAGCCCCAAACAGCCTCTGTAGGATATGCCAAGACTTGTCCATCTTTAAGCCATGCTGCTGCTTCGGCAACAGAGGTAGTGATCATGTGGATACCTTATATCAAACAACAAAGCGCTATTGTGAACCTTATTTGAGAATCCGACAACGTAGATAGAGGCCGGCTTGCTGGGTACAAAAACCGAGTAACTCCAGTTCCATGAGTTGGCTGGTCAAAGCAGATACCTCTTGCTGAACCTGCGTTCCCAGTTGATCCAAACTCTGTCCCACCCAGTCCAGCTGATTATACAGACTGAGCAGATGCGGTGGAATTTGCTGTGATGTTGCTTCAGTAACTTTCGTTTTGGTGGTATTTTCTAAAGCCTGCCATTGCGTCGCCAGTGCCAGTTCTTCGATGACCTGCTGTGGATGATCAATCAGAATCGCACCCTCACGAATCAGTTGGTGACAACCCTGATAATGCTCGCTGTAAATATGTCCCGGAATGGCAAACACAGTTTTACCTTGCTCAGCTGCCAGTTTAGCCGTAATCAGAGAACCACTTTTTAATGCAGCTTCTGCCACAATCACACCTAGACTTAAACCACTGACGATTCGGTTGCGCCGTGGGAAATGGTGCTGCAAAGGCAGCGTATCTGGTAGAAACTCACTGATTACTGCACCACCGTGCTCAATGATTTGCTGGCGTAGTGATTGATGTTGTGCTGGATAGGTTTGATCCAGTCCGGTCGCCATCACCGCAATCGTGCCTTGATGCTGTAACGCAGCCCGATGCGCTGCTTCATCAATACCGTATGCCAGACCGCTATTGATATAGAAACCCTGTTCACTCAAATAAAAAGCAAAGTCATAAGCTACTTGCCGGCCGTGTGGACTGGGTTTGCGGCTGCCCACAATGGCAATCTGTGCCTGAAGCAGGGTATCGGATCTACCCTGACCAAAAATGATCGGTGGTTTATCTGCATAAGGATGCAACTGCTGAGGATAATGCGGATCGCTGTGCAGCAAAATAAAATCGCTATCCTGCTGGATCTGCTGCAGACATCGCTGAAATTTTTGCTGCGCTTCTGGGAGGTAAAACTCTTTTAAGCGCTGCACATGATTGGCATGAAGGCCGAGTGCTTGCCAGACGGGTACTTGATCCGGCTGAAGGGCATGCGCCAGTTCGGCATAATGTTGACTGATTTTATAGAAACTCGAAAGAGAATGCTGAACCAGATACCATAACGTAATTGTTTCCAGTTGCGCGCGTGATAACGGGTTCAGCATATTGAGACCTATAGGGTTGTCTTCTTATTATTAAGTTTTTTTATTTAGACAAATATTTATTCATCTAAAAGAGGTGCTTGAATTCCTGCACCAACCTTGATTGGTAATTCGCTCTCTAGCACATAGGCATAGCTTAATTGATCGAAGTTTTTGAATACCATGATTTGGCCAATACGCTCACCTGGCAATTGCACACGTTCTTTAGTTTTAGGATCAGTGACCACTTCACCTTTTTGATTCACACTAAAGACATGACCCGTCTGAACTCCATGTGCCGTACCACGGTCAATGGTGACAACACTATGACGTGCTGCTGTACCAATTGACCCCAATACACGCACAATCTGGCCACCGGCAGCAATATTTTCTGCATTGGTCGGATAGAACAGAGTCGGTAACATTGGATCGTATTCTGGTAAGACACGATCACCGCGACGTACTTCAGCATTGTAACTATCTGTCAGTTCAAGTGTGGTGACATCACCTTCGCCACGAACTGCAATACCGGATGCCACCTGTTGCAGCTCGAGTGCAGCCGTATATTTCTTGCCATTCGCATCGGTAAATACATACGGTTCAGCTTCGCGATACACGGCATAGCGTTGACCAACTTCCAGACCGTTACCACGTACATAGACTTTCTGGCCTTTGCCTGCCAGTACGCGCTGATCGGCAGTTCCAAGAATATATGGCGTACCTTGAACTGAATCAGGTGCCATCAGGGTGTAGCGTTCCAACCACTGCTTGATATGTTCTAGTGGAATTACTGGAATGGTATTGTTTAACGATTCAACCCGAATCTGAGGTTGCAAGGAGGTGCTACCCAGATAACGGCTGATAATGCCTTCACAACCATCACCTTCGTCTTTACCAATAATCGGACGGCCCTGGTAATCACACATCAGTAGGCGGTCACCCGGGAAAATCCAGTGTGGATTTTTGACGTGCTTGTTGCTGGCCCAGATTTCCGGCCAACGTACCGGATTTTTCAGGAAGCGTTTCGAGATATCCCAAAGTGTATCTCCTTTTTTCACCACATACACGTTCGGTGCACTGGCTTTTAATGCCGGTGGATTGACGTTACGTGCAGGTGCTGCCTCGGCGGAATGAATGGTCCCCATACTGACGCCTACACAAATAGCAAGTGCCAGCATCTGATTTTTAAACCCCAAGGCACTAAAAAATGGCATGCCCTTTAAAACCTTTTTCATTATCATAATTCCTAAAATTATGTGCGTAGTTGCGTTATAATAACGATCTTACACACATTTTTTTGATGAAGCATTCCCTTCATTTGGTTTTTTGATCAATGGCATAATTGAGGATGCAGTATGGCCTTATTACCTATTTTAAGTTTCCCGGATCCCCGTCTTCGTACCATTGCCCAACCTGTCGAAGAAGTAACTGATGAAATTCGTCAGCTCGCTGCAGATATGTTTGAAACCATGTATGAAGCACCAGGTATCGGACTTGCCGCGACTCAGGTGGATCGTCATATTCAGCTGATTGTTATGGATCTGTCTGAAGATAAAGATCAACCGATGGTGTTTATTAACCCCAAAATTACACCATTGACTGAAGAAACGCAGCCCTACGAAGAAGGCTGTCTATCAGTTCCTCAAATATACGATAAAGTTGACCGTCCGTCACGTGTAAAAATCGAGGCAATTAATCTGCAAGGTCAAGCATTTGAGCTTGATGCTGACGGACTTCTCGCTGTGTGTATCCAACATGAAATGGATCACTTAAATGGCAAATTATTTGTTGATTATTTATCACCATTAAAACGTCAACGTGCACGTGAAAAAGTGGAAAAACTGGTTCGCCAGCGTAATAAAGACAAGGTGGCAGTGAAACGCTAGGATCATTTTAAAGTTTATTTAAATGGTCTAACAAAGCCCAATTCTGATTGGGCTTTGTTATAATCAACATAAGCATGTTTTAGGAATAGCCTGTGTTTTTACGCGCGGGGCTGCTATTTGCATTTGCAGCTGTGTTTCTACAGATTGCTGTATTTTTACAGCCTTTGTTACCGAAGCAATATCAGGTTGCTCCGGTCTGTGAAACCATCACGCGTGCGCTTTTTATCGCGACAGATGCTCATGCGCAGCATAGCGCTGGCGAGCATAGTCACCTTATCCAATCTGATCATCTTCAACATGATCATCATGATGCCAATCATCAGTGTCAGTACTGTAAGGTTCATGCCAATTTAGTCTTACCGCCTGATCTGGACATCAAACAGGTTCTTGACCGGATTCATGTCCGTTTAATTGCCTATCAAAAAACCTTTAAGCATGTCTGGTTTGTCCTTCAGCAACTCTTCTTAATTCCTCAGGGGCGAGCGCCACCACTGCCTGCATAAATCTGCATTTTTCAGCTTGGGTTGGTATTGACTCAAGCCGTGCCTAATTTATGTATTTAGTGAGATAGAGAAATGGCTCAGCCTAAATTTTCTTTACAGCCACTTGCGGCTGCGATTTGTGTTGCTTGTTATTCTTCGATAGTGATGGCCAATGACGCCATGCCGGTTCAGACATTTGCCCCGATTGTGGTGACGTCAGCATCAGGTAATGATGCCAATGGGCTGATTGTCCGCGCTGATCCAAAACAGCCGATTCAACCGATTCCTGCCAGTGATGGTGCGGATTATTTGCAAAGTATTGTCGGCTTTAGTTCGGTCAATAGCGGTGCCGGCACTAATGGTGATGTGACGTTCCGCGGCATGTTTGGTTCACGAATTAAGATCCTAACTGATGGCACCGAAAACCTGGGCGCCTGTCCAAGTCGTATGGATTCGCCGACCTCTTATATTTCTCCGGAAAGCTATGACCGTATTTCGGTGATTAAAGGACCGCAAACGGTTCAGTATGCCAATACTGGCTCTGCGGCCACAGTGATTTTCGAACGTACGCCGGAACAGTTTGATCAAGATCAAAACTATCGCGGTCAGGCCAGTGTCTTGATGGGGTCATTTGGCCGTCTGGATCATAATGTCGAAGTTGCAGCAGGCGATGATCAGAAATATGTCCGACTCAATACCAATCGTTCGGTATTGAATAGCTATCAAGATGGAGATGGAACCACTGTACCTTCAGATTGGGAGCGCTGGAATGCGGATCTGGCATTGGGCTGGACTCCAGATACAGATACCTGGGTAGAGCTGACTGGCGGTAAAGCTGATGGTGAAGCAGTTTATGCCGGCCGTGCAATGGACGGTTCCAAGTTTGCCCGCGAAAGTTTAGGACTTCGTGTAGAAAAGAAAAATCTTACCGATATCATTCAAAAAGTCGAAGCTCAAGTGAACTATAACTTTAATGACCACGTTATGGATAACTTTAGTTTACGTGAGTTCCAGCCTGGAGGAATGATGAGTATGCCAATGGCGACCAATGTGACACGTAAAACATTGAACGCGCGTATGGCAATGACCAATGAGTGGGATAAATTGCAGCTGATTACTGGTATTGATAGTCAGAATAATGAACATACTAAACGTAACGGAAGTCTGATGACGCTGTATCAAACTCAGCCACGAACTAAAGATATGGAATTCCAGTCTGTGGGAGCTTTTGGAGAACTGAGTTATCTGTTCAGTGATAACAATAAGCTGGTGTCTGGTGTTCGTCTTGATCAGGTCAATGTAGACGCTGTTCAATCTCAACAGGAACGCAAAGAAACTTTACCGAGTGCCTTTATTCGTTTTGAAAATCATCATCCCGATCATGATGATGGCAAGACCTATATTGGCCTGGGTTATGTCGAGCGTATGCCGGATTACTGGGAATTATTCAGTCCTAAAACGGGAAATGATAACGTTAATACTTTTGCCAATATTGATATTGAAAAGACATTACAGCTAGATTTTGGTTATCAACATGAGCATGGTCATTTCAATTCATGGGCATCCGCATACGCAGGTTTGATCAATGATTATGTGTTAACAACCTATAAACCTACTGGCATGATGAGAATGCTTGAAGCACATACCCGTAATGTCGATGCCACTATCGCTGGTGCAGAAGCTGGAATTGGTTACCAGTTTACTGACCGCCTGCAGGCCGATATCAGCGCCATGTATGCCTGGGGTGAAAACACCACAGATAATACGCCTTTGCCACAAATCTCTCCTTTAGAAGCCCGTGTTAACTTGCGCTATGTTCAAGACAAATATAATTTTGGATTGCTATGGCGTGTAGTGGGTGGTCAAAACCGGATCAGTCTTAACGAAGGTAATATTGTGGGTTATGATAACAAGCAGAGCGCAGGCTTTGGTATTTTGTCTTTAAACGGTAGCTACCATGTTATGGATAGCGTGGATGTATCAGTCGGAGTCGATAATGTTCTAGACCGGACTTATACCGAGCACTTAAATAAAATGGGTGCTTCCGGGACAGGTTTACCAGCAACCGAGCAGTTTAATAATATGGGACGTAATTACTGGGCACGTGTCAGTATGAAATTCTAATTGTTGCTTAATATTCCAAAAGCCATTGCTCAATAGCGATGGCTTTTTAATTTTTAGCGTTGCAATCAATTTTTCATATTTAAATCGGGCCTATGTATCTTGGAAGAATACCGGATAAAACAAGTTTTGTATATATAAACGCCAGGTTGCTGAAGAATCAAACAAGAATAGAGTGTGAATTGAACGATATAAGTCATGTGATAAAGACTTTTATAATTTAAATTCAAATAAAACAATATCTTAGTTTTTTTTTAGGTTGGTTTTGTTGGATGTGCTCAATAAAATTCAAAAATAATGAAAATAAATTAACTATATATAACAATTACTTATATTTTTATTGGTTTGAAAAATAAACACACGATAAAAAATCTTTGCAAGAAGTATTGCACGGGCTTTGAAATGCTGTAGAATGCACATCCATCGGCGGTGATGAAGATTAAAACCTCTGATAAAACAGTGACTTAGTTGAGTTTAATTGAGTTGGGTTTTATTTGATAAGTTTGAAAAATAGTTT
>NZ_JAFCUI010000012.1:0-68831 GCF_049896445.1 Acinetobacter sp. TWP2-2-3 | reverse complement strand
CTAGGTCGGCTATATTACTCTCTATCTCTAGAAAGTCAACCAGTAATGAAAACTATTTTTCAAACTTATCAAATAAAACCCAACTCAATTAAACTCAACTAAGTCACTGTTTTATCAGAAGTTTTAATCTTCATCACCGCCGATGGATGTGCATTCTACAGCATTCCCGACCCAATACAACCCCTATTCTTAAATAATTCAGCAAAAATATCACGACTGTTTATTTATTCTACAAAAATTATAGGTTTTTCTATTTTTCACTCAAAATTTATTCAATTACTGATGTTTTAAAGTAGTTTATTTACTTATCAAAGGATATTTCTAGTTAATTTAATTGCTATATCTATCTAAAAATTTTTTATTGTCTTTATTTCAGATCAAACACAACAGATGAGTTAATAAAATAGATTTACTATGGAATCCCTTACCCATTTTAAAAATATAATCCTTCTCCATCCATTAAAATTCCATTCAACAAGATAATCACTCTATAGATAAACTCTGGTTGAATTGTTGAATGATTAAAATTAAAAGTGAATCAATGCGAGAAGAAAGCAATCTTCAATGCACAGTTTTATTAGATGAAAAATAATTTAATAGGGGTTCGAGCATTCATCATGATAGCCACCGATAACAATTGTATATTTTTTATTCACATTGAATTTCAGGCATAAAAAAAACCGCTTAACGCGGTATCTTTTATCTCGACCATCTTGAAGGAGATGGTCGGAGCAGTAGGATTCGAACCTACGACCCCCTGGTCCCAAACCAGGTGCACTACCAGGCTGTGCTATGCTCCGATTTCAACTTTAAAAGTTGGGGTGAATGACGGGATTCGAACCCGCGACAACTGGAATCACAATCCAGGGCTCTACCAACTGAGCTACATCCACCATCATTTTGATTCTTAACATCAAGCGACCAAATGGCGCGCCTGACAGGATTCGAACCTGTGACCATCCGCTTAGAAGGCGGATGCTCTATCCAACTGAGCTACAAGCGCGTTACTGATGCAAACATCATTTGCCTTGAAGAATTGGTCGGAGCAGTAGGATTCGAACCTACGACCCCCTGGTCCCAAACCAGGTGCACTACCAGGCTGTGCTATGCTCCGATTCATCTCAGCTTTCGTATCGAACATCGTTCGGTACGGTGTGCATTCTAGGCGTGACGCCCGGAGACGTCAACACCTATATTTAAAAAAAACCGAAAAAACGCTTCAAGCGTTTATTTATCAATCGCTTCAGACATTTTTTATACAAATTTTAACGTTTTAGTCCGGCACTAAAGTTCAGCATGCGATCTAGAGGTAGTTTCGCTCGTTCAGCAAGTGCCGGATCGACATGTACTTCCTGATCTTTATGCTGTAACACATGCAAGATACCATCCAGCTCGTTCATGGCCATCCAAGGACAATGCGCACAAGAACGACAGGTCGCTCCCTCTCCTGCGGTTGGTGCCTCAATCAGGATTTTATCCGGTACTGCCTGCTGCATTTTATAAAAAATGCCGCGATCAGTAGCGACGATTAAACGCTGATTCGTCAAAGTCTGTGCTGCTTTAATTAATTGTGAGGTACTACCCACGGCATCGGCAATCTCGACTACAGACATCGGTGATTCGGGATGTACCAGAACTGCCGCATCCGGATAGAGCGCTTTCATATTGGCAATACCACGTGAACGGAATTCTTCATGCACGATACAGGCGCCATCCCAGAGCAACATCTCTGCACCGGTTTTTTTCTGGATATAACGACCCAGATGCTGATCGGGTGCCCAGATGATTTTTTCACCCAGACTGTCCAGATGCTCGATAATTTCCACTGCACAACTTGAAGTGACGACCCAATCGGCTCGGGCTTTCACGGCCGCTGACGTGTTAGCATAAACCACCACGGTATGATCCGGATGCGCATCACAAAAAGCGGTAAATTCATCAACAGGACAACCCAGGTCCAGTGAGCAGGTCGCTTCCAAGGTAGGCATCAGCACGGTTTTATTGGGTGAAAGAATTTTAGAGGTTTCGCCCATAAATTTCACACCAGCTACCACAAGCGTTGAAGCTGGATGATCGCGACCAAAACGCGCCATTTCCAGTGAGTCGGAAACACAGCCACCGGTTAGTTCAGCCAGTTCCTGGACTTCAGGGTCGCAATAATAATGCGCCACCAAAACAGCATCCTGTTTTTCCAGCTCTGCCTTGATCTGTGCAAATTTGTCCAATTTTTCCTGCTGGCTCATTTGATGTTCTTGAGGAACATCTAAACGATCTAAATGCGCCTGCACAATCGATTTAGCTTCATTGGCTATTAATTTGGTCGCATCACTCATAACAACTCTTACTCTACCCTCATGGTTCACTATTCAATGAACCTTTCACCCTACATCCCGGTCATCTTTGGCGAAGTGCTATTTTTGACCAGTCATTAAAAACTACAAGATATAAAAAAAGCCCCACAACGGAGGCTTTAGAAACGATCTGAATTATGAGCGATAATCTGCATTGATTTTTACGTAGTCATACGACAGGTCACAGGTATAAACCGTATCTTTTGCCTGACCTCGTCCAAGATCAACACGAATCGTCATTTCAGCCTGGGCCATCACACGTGCACCGGCTGCTTCAGTATAGTCTGCTGCCGCACCACCATCTTTGCAGATTTGTACATCATCTAACCAAACCTGAATTTTTGCAACGTCTAAATTTGGCACACCGGCATAACCAATCGCTGCCAGAATACGGCCCCAGTTTGGATCAGAAGCAAAGATCGCGGTTTTGACCAGCGGTGAATGCGCAATGCTATAGGCAATATCGCAGCACTCTTGAGTATTGCCACCACCTTCTACAGTCACGGTAATGAATTTAGTCGCACCTTCACCATCACGTACGATCAGTTGCGCAAGGCGTTTCATGGTACGTGTCAATACATCTAGCACCACTGCATAACGCGGATCTTCAGTCGAAGTGATTTCAGCACCACCGGCTTGACCTGTGGCAATAAAAATACACGAATCATTGGTTGATGTATCACCATCAATGGTAATACGGTTAAACGATACATTGACTGTTTCAGTTAACAACTGTTGAACCAGTTCACGGCTGATCGGTGCATCCATCGCAACATAACCCAGCATGGTCGCCATATTCGGGCGAATCATGCCTGCACCTTTGGAAATACCAGTCATGGTATAAGTCACACCATCCAGCTCGAACTGTTCTGACGCACCTTTCGGAGTGGTATCTGTGGTCATGATTCCGGTCGCTGCGTCGACCCAAGCATCATCACGCAATGAATCCAGCGCAGGCTGTAAACCTGTAAGTAACCGCTCCATCGGAAGCTGCTCACCAATCACACCAGTCGAGAATGGCAACACTTCAGCAGCCTGCACGCCTGCAAGTTCAGCCAGCTTGGCACAGGTGGCTTCTGCATTTGCCATACCTGTAGGGCCTGTTCCTGCATTGGCATTTCCGGTATTGATTACCAGGTAACGTGGATTGCCCGCTTGCAAATGGGCTTTAGATACATGCACTGGTGCTGCACAGAAGGCATTCTGGGTAAACACTCCAGCAACATTGGAGCCTGCAGCCAGTTCAAATATCACCAGGTCACGTCGGTTCTGATAGCGCACATAGGCTTCAGCCGAACCAATTTTAACCCCTTTCACCACATGCATCTGTGGCATAGATACGTCACCAACTGCCATTTTAAAGTCCAATATTGAAGTTTCAGAAAAATACAGCTTAGTTGATCTGCAACAAAAAATCGAGCCAAAGCCTGAGCCAACCTGAGATTTGTTATGGATTTTCACAATAAAAAACCAGTCATCAAGACTGGTTTCTACATTTTTAAAATAAGATATTTTTAATTTTGTGCAAGTTGTCCAGATTCGCTTAACAAAGCCTGTTTCGCCTGTTGTTGACTTGCAGTAGAAAGTGCCGGATTTGTAGCAACAATACGGTCTACATTTGCTGCATTGGCAGCTGCAATCGCAGCCGTCTGCAACACAATCGGACGGTTCTGGTTGGCAAAGGTATAACGGATGCCGGTACGTGGGCTTGCCACAGTTACTTGTGCATCGGTACGTTGTACTTGAGCAGTAGTCGTACCCACCGCTTGCTGAACTTTATCAATTGTTGTGGTCGCTGCAGTTTGGGCAAAACTTAAGGCAGGTATTGCCAAAGCGGCAATCATGAGCGTTTTTAATACTTTTTTCATTCAGGTTATTCCACTTTGAGGTGTTGAATGAGCCATTAAATAGCATTTAATTCTTAAGACTGCAAACAGTATTCAATTTTTGAAAACTCTTCATACATAAAAAAATCAGAGCCATGTGGCTCTGATTTTTAATAGCGTTTAGATCTTGCCATGACACTGTTTGTATTTCAGGCCTGAACCACATGGACAAGGTGCATTACGACTTGCCGGCGCTTCAAAGACTGGTGCTACCGGATTGGCCTGAGCATTTTGCTCGGTCGTCACCTCATGTTCGCCTGCCAACAAGCCGTCAAACTCTTCATGAGATAACTGCAAACGCATTGCCTCAGCCTGTGCCTGCTGCTGTGCTTCCATTTCCGCCAGCTCTTCAGGGGTCGGTACGTGGATGCGTGACAGATCTGTTACGACATCTGACTTGATTGTACCGAGCATGTTTACAAACAGGTTATAAGCTTCTTTTTTATATTCCTGCTCTGGATTCTTTTGCGCATAACCACGTAAATGAATACCTTGACGCAGGTAATCCATCGCTGCCAGATGCTCTTTCCAATGACGATCCAGAGAATTCAGCATAAAGTGACGTTCAAGCGAAGCTGCAGATTCTTCACCCATTTGTTCACGACGTGAACGGTAGCGGTTCAGTACTTCATCGGTAATGCGCACCACCAAAGCTTCTTCATCCAGACGACGGTCCTGTTCCAGCCATTGTCCGATAGGAAGATCCATCGAAAGATCTTCACGCAGCGCCAGTTCCAGACCTTCAATATCCCACTGGTCATGAATCGATTCAGGCGGAATATAGTTGGCGATTACACCCTGCATCACTTCACGGATCATTTCTTCAATATAATCCTGCAGTGAATTTTCTGCCAGAATGTCGTCACGCTGACTATAAATGATCTTACGCTGTTCGTTATTGACGTCATCGTATTTTAGCAAGTTCTTACGAATATCGAAGTTACGTGCTTCCACTTTACGCTGCGCATTTTCAATCGAACGAGACACCATTTTGTGCTCAATCGCTTCATCTTCCTGCAAGCCCATAGCACGCATCATGCCGACTACGCGATCACCGGCGAAAATACGCATCAAGTCATCTTCAAGTGACAGGTAGAAACGTGATACACCCGGGTCACCCTGACGACCAGCACGACCACGCAGCTGGTTATCGATACGGCGTGATTCATGACGCTCAGAACCGATAATATGCAAACCGCCAGAATCCAGCACGGCCTGGTGATTAACATCCCATTCTGCTTTCAGACGCGTTTCATCTTCAGGAGTCGGGTTTTCAATTTTAGCCAGTAATGCTTTCCAGTTACCACCGAGCAAAATGTCGGTACCACGACCGGCCATGTTGGTGGCAATCGTCACTGCACGCGGCGCACCGGCCTGCGCAATAATATCGGCTTCACGTTCGTGCTGTTTGGCATTCAGTACTTCATGCTGGATACCTGCAGCTTTTAGCTTATCCGACAGAATCTCAGAAGCTTCAATCGTTGCTGTACCAATCAAGATTGGCGCAACACCTGCTTCATGCACACGCTGAATTTCTTGAATAATCGCGTTATATTTCCCTTCACGATTTAAGTAAATTAAATCGTTATGGTCTTGACGAATCATTGGACGGTGAGTCGGAATCAGTACCACATCCAGGCCATAAATTTCTTTCATTTCCGCTGCTTCGGTATCAGCAGTACCGGTCATACCGGATAATTTTTTATACAGACGGAAATAGTTCTGGAAGGTTGTGGTTGCCAGAGTCTGGTTTTCTGGCTGGATTTCCAGACCTTCTTTGGCTTCTACGGCTTGGTGCAAGCCTTCAGACCAACGGCGTCCCGGCATGGTACGACCGGTATTTTCATCGACAATAATCACTTCACCATCGTTGATGATGTATTGGACATTACGTTGATAGAGATAATGCGCACGAATCGCTGCAGTGACATGATGCAACAGGTTCAGGTTCGACGCTGAATACAGGCTCTCGCCTTCTGCCAGCAAGCCCATTTCAATCAATTCACTTTCAATGGTTTCAAAACCCACTTCCGTAATTTCAACTGAACGCTGTTTTTCATCAATCCAGAAGTGACCGCCATCCGGCACTTTCTCTTCTTTCTGTGCCTGTAATTTTGGTGGAATATTATTGATGGCTGCATAAAGCTGTGAAGAATCTTCACTTTGACCGGAAATAATCAACGGGGTACGCGCTTCATCAATCAGGATCGAATCGACCTCATCGATAATGGCATAGGTCAAACCACGCTGCTTTTTCTCTGCTAGCGAGAACACCATGTTGTCACGCAGGTAGTCAAAGCCAAATTCGTTATTGGTACCGTAAGTAATATCGGCACGATAAGCTTCCGCTTTTTCCATCGGATTTTGCATGGAATAAATAATGCCGATGCTTAGACCTAAAAATTCGAATAATGGACGGTTTAACTCGGCATCACGTTGCGCCAGGTAATCGTTCACGGTAATGACATGTACACCTTGGCCACTGATGGCATTCAGATAACAGGCCAAAGTACCCATCAGGGTTTTACCTTCACCGGTACGCATTTCTGCGATTTTGCCTTCGTGCAAGGTAATACCACCGATCAGCTGCACGTCATAATGACGCATGCCCATCACCCGCTTCGCGGCTTCACGACAGACTGCAAATGCTTCAGGCAATAGTTTATCGAGGGTTTCACCCTTATTATATCGTTGTTTGAATTCTTCAGTTTTTGCAGATAAGTCTGCATCGCTCAGGGTAGATATCGTCGGCTCGAGCACATTAATCTTGTCTACGATTTTACGCATGCGTTTGAGTTCGCGCTCATTTTTGGTACCGAAGATTCCTCCGATCAGACTTGCCAACATGAATAGACTCTCTAAATCTTGCTTGTCAAATGAATATGTTCTTAGTCGTTATTATGGTGCTAGAAATTTGAACTACAAGGGTTTTGCTGTAAAACCGCTAAAAAAATCTGATCCTTAGTTCTAGCCCTAAGATCTAAGGCAAAGTAATGTAGCAAATTTTCCCTGTGCAACATAGTCAATTAAGTGACTGATTTTTGCGCTTCTGGATAGATGGATATCCTACTTATGCAATTTACTCATAAAGAAAGCAAAAAACACTATTTTTAATCATAAAAAAATTGGTTCATATTAAATCCTATCTCGACACTAAAAGACCAATTGAGGCTAAAAAGATGAGTTTACGTCTAGGCGATACCGCACCGAATTTTGAACAGCAATCCAGTGAAGGCCTGATTAATTTTTATGACTTTCTGGGTGATAGCTGGGGCATTTTATTTTCACACCCTGCTGACTATACACCAGTATGTACGACTGAGCTTGGCTATACCGCAAAACTGAAAGACGAGTTTGCAAAACGTAGCGTGAAAGCCATTGCCTTGTCGGTCGATGATGTTGAATCGCATCATGGCTGGATTAAAGATATCAATGAAACCCAAAACACCACGGTGAATTTCCCGATCATTGCCGATCAGGATCGCAAAGTTTCTGAGCTGTATGACTTTATTCATCCGAATGCCAGCGAAACGCTAACAGTTCGTTCTTTAGTGGTCATTGATCCCAACAAAAAAGTCCGTTTGATTATTACTTATCCTGCATCGACCGGTCGTAATTTCCATGAAATCTTGCGTGTGGTGGATTCACTTCAACTCACCGATAAACATAAAGTGGCCACGCCTGCGAACTGGCAGCACGGTGATGATGTGGTGATTGTCCCTTCACTGAAAGATGAAGAAGAAATCAAGCAACGTTTTCCAAAAGGTTATACCGCGGTTAAACCTTACCTGCGCTTAACGCCACATCCTGAGCAAAATTAAAAGGACTCCTTTTTAATTTTGCGCAAGACAAGCGAAGCGCGTAGCACAGGATAAGATGGAGCTCGTAGTAAAGAATAAGAGAAACTCTATTTTCCACATTTTATGCTTTATCGAATACTACATTGACGTGCTACGGGTTCGATTTCTCTATACAGCCTGTCTTCGGATAGGCTTTTTTATATTCAAAATCTCATATCCACTTTAAACTTGAAATAACAAAAACAACATCTATGCTCTGTATGAAAATCTGCATATTTCCAATCCTCATGAGTGGCTACCTCCTAACCACAGGTTGCATGACTACGCCTGCCCTGCCTGAACCTCAACGTCCTCAGCATTGGGGACAGCCCATTCATCAGAATCATAATTTTCATCAAATCAGCAATTTTGTCTATCGTAGTGAGCAGCCTTCAACTGAACTCATTCCTTTATTAAAAAAGCATCAAATCGATGTAGTTATTAATTTACGTTCACGGGATCAAGACAGCTTTGTTTTGAGCAATGAAAACTTTCAGCTACATCATGTACCCATACATACCTGGGCAATTGATCGGGAAGATTTATTGAAAATTATGCTACTGATTCAGCAAGCACAACAAAATCACCAGAAGGTGCTCTTGCATTGTTATCACGGTTCAGACCGAACTGGTGCAAGTGTCGCCATGTACCGGATTATTTTTGAACATTGGCCGATTGAGCAGGCACTACAGGAAATGAAACATGGCGGATATGGTTTTCATGCCATTTGGCACAATATTGAAAATTTATTTACCCCTGAAAATGTAAAATGGATTCGCGAGCAACTCACGAATCCATCTACAGAAACTTTGATTAATACTAAGAATTAACGCTTATCTAGCGGCACCCAATCGTTCACCCAAGCTGATTTCATATTCAGGCTGGCATCAGACGCAATTTTCTTACGAAGTGCATCTGCAGTCTCACGGTCTTTGGACGGACCCACCATGATACGTACACCTTTAGACGTTGAGCTTTTGGTTACTTTATAACCTTTGGCACGCAGTTTGGCTGCTACAGCATCTGCATTGGCTTCATTCGCTGCCAGTGCCACCTGCACCATCCATTGCTTGTCCTCTTCACCTTCCAGTAACTTACGCGCCTGTTCAGCTTCTGCTTTCTTCTTGGCTTCTTCGGCTGTAGCCTTTTTCTTGGCTTCTTCAGCTTTACGTTTTTCGTCAGCTTTACGTTTTTCCTCGGCAGCTTTACGTTCAGCTTCTTTCTTTTCAGCCGCTTTACGCTCTTCCTCGGTTTTACGTTTTGCTTCAGCCGCCTTACGTTCTGCTTCGGCTTTTTGCTGTTGCTCTAACTTGCGTTTTTCTTCAGCGGCTTTACTTTCAGCAGCTTTACGCTCTGCTTCTTTCTTGGCTGCGTCAGTAGAACTATTGGCTTTTTGTTGGTCCAGCTGCTGCTGGGCTAACTTTTTTTCTTGCACCGCTTTTTCTTCAGCCAGACGTTTCTGCTTGGCCTGTTCATCTTCCACCAGTTCTGGTGGAATATTATCGGAACTTTGCTGTCCTAGGCGGTGTGCATTCAGGGCAGCATATTCTTCAGCCGCTTTACGTGCAGCATCTGCTTCAGCCTGCTGTTGCATCGCTAAAAATTCGGCTGCACGCGCCTCCTGTTCTGCAACCGCTTTTTCGCGATCACGGCGTTGCTGTTCAAGTAAACGCTTTTCTGTTTCTACATCGACCGTCAAAGAACCGAGCGAATGATTGCCTGCCTCTTTATTTTCAACTTCCGCAGCCTGTGCCGGATTTTGCTGACGGTCCTGATTGATTTCATCTTGGCCTTTCAGGAGTAATGCTGCCAATAAAACACCACCACCGAGTAAAACAACACCGCCCATCCAGCGCTGTTTGTTATTCATTGACATTCTTCCAAATACTCCCATACCGCTTCTAAGGTATGAAATGATCCACATACCAAAATCAGCTGATTATTATCTGTTTGATCCAGGGCTGATTTAAAAGCTAATTTTACATTATCAAATTGTTCTACCGCCTCACCGCTTAAAGCATCAGCCAAAACTGTGACCTCTGCCGCACGTGGGACGAATAATGGTGCAATTTTCCACAATTGAACCGTGTCTTTCAATAACTTGACGACAGAATTTATATCTTTATCTGCCAGCATTGAAAATACACAAATGACTTCATTATATTTTTGATTGTAATTTAAATAATCTCGTAATTGTTTCAGCAGAAATTCCACCCCATGCGGGTTATGTCCTGCATCAAAAATCACGGTTTTATTCTGGATTTGACGGATTTCAAACCGTCCCGGCAATTTTGCCGTTTGAATGCCTTGTGCAATTGCCTGCTGGCTGACGTTTAATCCGCTCAGCAGAATGGCGGCCACGGCGGTAGAAATATTATCCAGTGCCAGCGAACCTGTTGGGAGTTTTAAGGTCGTACCCGATGAAGCAAAAGCCCAGCTTTGGCCATCTTCAAAGGCTTTATAGAAATAATCCCGGTTGATTGCATACAAAGATGCATTACATTCTTGAGCTTTATTTAGAATGGCTTGCGGGATCTGTTGCTGTCCACCAAACACGACTGGAATATCCGGGCGAATAATTCCGGCCTTTTCAAAAGCAATTTTCTCGATGGTGTCACCAAGCCAGTCAGTATGATCCAGACCAATATTGGTAATCACCGCAACATCCGGATTGACCACATTGACCACATCCAGACGGCCGCCTAAACCAACTTCCAGCACCCAGACATCACAGCACTGATCTTTAAAAATCACAAAAGCAGCCAGTGTCGTGGCTTCAAAGAAAGACAGGCTCAAACCGCATTCGCGACGAGCCTGATCGACCTGAACAAAAGCATCAATCAGCAACTGATCTTCCACTTCAATGCCGCGCAATTTAACACGCTCATTGAAACGGTACACGTGGGGGGATTGATATAGCCCGACCTTGAAGCCTTGCGCATTCAGGATCGCGGCCAGCGTGGTGGTGGTCGAACCCTTACCATTGGTTCCTGCCACCGTCAGCACTTTGGCCTCTGGAGATGTCACGCCCAGCTTTTCAGCTACAGGAATAACCCGTTCCAGACCTAAATCAATACCCGTAACGTGAACATGGCTCCAATAATCGAGCCATGTATTTAAAGAATCTGTTGCTAAGGGTGCTGTGTTCAATGCAAATTCATCAACTTCGTAACGATACGATAAACTGTATCACGTAATGCATGACGGTGAACAATCTGATCGATTACCCCATGATCAAGCAAATATTCCGCGCGCTGGAACGGTTCTTCCAGTTTTTCACGTACAGTCTGTTCGATCACACGTTTACCGGCAAAGCCAATCATCGCTTTCGGTTCAGCAATATGTACATCACCCAGCATTGCCAATGATGCGGTCACACCGCCGTACACTGGATGAGTCAATACCACTACATAAGGCAGACCTGCTTCTTTTAAACGCTGGATCGCAGCCGAAGTACGCGCCATTTGCATCAGGGACAACATGCCTTCCTGCATACGAGCACCACCCGAAGCAGCAAAACAGATCAAAGGTTGACGAGCTTCAATCGCATGTTCTGCAGCCTGAACAAAGCGGTCACCGACCACTGTGCCCATAGAACCGCCCATGAAGTCGAACTCAAACGCACAGGCAATCATCGGTACGCCTTTCAGCAAACCTTGAATTACTACCAATGCTTCGGTTTCACCAGTTTTCTTTTGTGCTTCCGCCATACGGTCTGGATAGGCTTTACTATCGACAAATTTCAGCGGATCTTTGGCTATAAATTCCTGACCCAATTCTGTTTGTACCTGATCAAAGAACCAGTTCAAACGCTCACGGGCTTTCATACGCAAATGCTCATCACATTGCGGACATACATAGGCATTGAATGACATGGCAGTACGGGTCACCAATGCATGACATTCAGGGCACTCAATCGTAGGCTCGGTAAATGTCGCTTTATATGCCGTTTGCTCATCGGGTACCTGAATGCCCGGAACAGTACGCTCCGTCCATGGGGTCGATGGGCTCAGAATTTTGCCTGATTTCACTTGTTGACTCATACTAACTCATCGAGCGCTGCTCGAAGCTCCTTGACTTTATTCACCGTCGCAATAACGGCTTGTTCTGGTGCGAGCGTTGCAAACTGCTTTACAAACGCACTACCCACAATAACTGCATCGGCAGCAACACCCATCGCTTTCGCAGATGCAGCATCACTGATACCGAAACCTACGCCTACAGGAACATCAGTCACAGCTTTAATCTTTTGAATGCGTGCAGCGGCTTCAGAGACATCTAAAGTTGCTGCACCGGT
This sequence comes from Acinetobacter sp. TWP2-2-3, assembly GCF_049896445.1. Lineage (GTDB taxonomy): Bacteria > Pseudomonadota > Gammaproteobacteria > Pseudomonadales > Moraxellaceae > Acinetobacter. Next base: position 56,458 of record NZ_JAFCUI010000012.1, on the reverse strand, counting down.
CACGCCTTTCAGTGACACATAGTAAATAAAGCCGCTGGCCTGTTTTGCTACATGTTGAATACGTGCATCGGTTGAAGTTGGTGCCAGCAGGAAAATCTGATCCATGTCATATTTTGCCAGTACTTCACCCAGACTTTTTGCTTCTTCTGGTGGCAAGTCCACCAGCAGTACGCCGTCTACTCCACATTCATAGGCATAAGCCACAAACTTTTCATAGCCAATTACTTCAACCGGATTCAGATAACCCATCAGCACCACTGGTGTTTCGCGGTCTTTCAAGCGAAATTCTTTCACCATGTGCAGTGCATCCAAGGTATTGGTTCCACCAGCCAGAGCACGTTCAGCAGCTAGCGCAATCACCGGCCCATCGGCCATCGGATCCGAGAAAGGAAGTCCCAGCTCAATCACGTCGACACCCGCCTCCACCATCTCATGCAGCAAAGGCACTGTGACTTCTGGATGCGGATCACCCGCCATGACATAAGAAACTAAAGCTTTACGCTGTTGAGATTTAAGTTGTCCAAATCGTGTGGCTAAACGTGACATAGGGTGGTATTTTCCTTAACGTGTTTCAAACTTGAGGCATTGACTATGTAGAAATACAAGACATCGCATTGTAACGCTATTTTTTGTCCAATGAACAGTCTGCGATACCGACCTCGAGTACTTCATTTCCTGTGCGAAGATTTCAAAACAATTCGGAAGGGTCTATTTACGATTATTTTGATTTTTTTCACAATGATCAAAGATGCCTAATTTTGCTATTACCTAAAATCTTGAATATTTAGATAAACTTATTTTTATCATATAAAAATTAATAAAAATGCAGATGTTAGCGCATTCATTTAAAGTTTTCTGAAATTGCAAAACCTGCTTTATACTAGTCCTATTCTCTTACTTTTTTATCTCCTATGCAGACTGATTCTGAGGCTACAGTGCAGGCACGCGCCATTGCACTGCTGCCGCTTATTGTATTTTTAACCATATTTTTGGGTAGCGGGATCTATCATTCCCTGATCGGAACCGAGTTCGCGTTCTATCAGGTGAAAGCGCCTGTGGCTGCCCTGCCTGCGATTATCTTGGCTGCATTAGTATATCGCGGCAAACTCAACCAGGGCATTGAGGAATTCCTCAGAGGTGCCAGTCATCCGAACTTAATTCTGATGTTTATGGTGTTTATGCTGGCCGGCGCCTTTGCCAGCGTCAGTAGCGCCATTGGCAGTGTGGATGCTACCGTGCAGATGGGCTTGTCGGTTATCCCACCCACATTTATTCTACCGATGTTATTTGTGATCTCGGCCTTTATTGCCACGGCGATGGGTACCTCCATGGGTACCATTGCGGCCTGCGCACCGATCGCTTTTGGTTTCACCCAGGTTACCGATATTGACGTGATTTATGCGATTGGTGCGGTGGTTGGCGGTGCTATGTTTGGTGATAACCTGTCCATGATTTCGGACACCACCATTGCGGCAACCACCAGCCAACGCGTACAACTGCGTGACAAGTTCAGGGTCAATGTCTGGATTGCGGTCCCTGCATCAATCGTCACTATTTTGATTTACGTATTGAGTACTGGCAGTAGCAATGCGGTGGAATACAAGGATTTTAACTGGCTTCTGGTTTTACCTTATATCGCCGTATTTATTTTGGCCTTTAGCCGTTTACACGTTCTGGCTGTACTGACCATTGGCGTACTACTTTCCGGCTTGTTTGGCCTATTTGCCACAGCTGAATTCGATCTGCTCAAACTGAATACTTCAATTTACGATGGCTTTGTCGGCATGTTTGAAGTGGCGTTATTGTCGATGTTTCTGGGTGGCCTGTCGGCGATCATGCAGCGTGAAGGTGGTTTACGCTGGCTGATCGAGCGTATTTATAGCCTGACCCGTCTGTTTAAAGTTGGGAAGCAACGTGCCGGCGAAATCGGGATTAGTTTTTTGGTGGTGTTTTCGAATATCTTTGTGGCCAATAATACCGTGGCGATTATTCTGTCTGGTGATATGGCACGTGAAGTTGCCAAAGAATACGGCGTAGATCCTAAGCGTTCTGCAGCACTGATGGATATTTTCTCCTGTGTGGTGCAAGGGTTGATTCCCTATGGCGCACAGTTACTACTGGCCTGTTCCATTGCAAAAATCTCGCCGGTTGAACTGATTGGTGGTGTGTACTATTGCTGGATTCTGGCCATTTTTGCGATTGCTGCGATCGCGTTTAGATTCCCTCAGGTGAAAGCAAGCACTTAATCCATCATCCTGCGAAAATAAAAAAGCGACCGATACCGGTCGCTTTTTTCAGCTTCGTGCTTTGTGTAACTGCCTTTTTCGCTCTAACAAGGTCTGTCCGGTGGCTGCCTTATAGGCCCGTGCCAAAGCCGACTGATCAGAATAATCCAGCTGCTCGGCAATCTCGGTCAGACCTAATCCCTGCTGCAACAACAGCTCGCAACGTTTAATCCGCTGCTGTTCCAGCAGTTTTTTAAATGAAGTGCCATGAGTGCTGAACAAGCGCTGCAAACTACGTGTCGACATCAACAACTGCCGGGCAAGCTGTTCAACTTTAATGGCCTGATGCTGGGTCCGCAGCTGTTCGGCAATCATTTGCTGCGCCTGTTCCAAATGATTCTCAAGGGGCGGCTTGGCGGCAATCGCCTGTTCTGCCTGATGCACCAGCAACTGCAACAGCATCGGATCTGCCTGCTCAGACCGATGTGCCAGTCCTTGCAAATCCAGCTCTATGCCATAATAGTCCTGAGAAAATCTCACCTCACTGGCAAAAAACTTTTGATAATGTATTTTCGCTATGTCAGGCACATGGGCAAAACGTACACAATGCAGTAACAGTTGATGATCCTGCAAAATGACGCGTCCCAATTGCACCATCGCGGCCATGGTCAGTTCATTTAGCAGATTATATTTTTCGTCCAGATAGGCCCAGTATAATTCAATACTGTGTTCATGCTGCTTCAACTGCAAAGGTACAAACTCACCGCCATCAACCACCAGTCGCTGAAAACGCATGATATGGCGAATCATTTCCGCAACGCTGCTGCTGCGCGAAGCCATATAACCGAGCACACCAAAATGCTCTGGGCGAATGACTTGTACAATCTCGAAAATCAGCTGCGGACAGTTTAAATACTGCCGGGTTGTTAAAAGAAGCTGATTCAATAATTCCAGAGGCACTTGTGTGGCAAAAGGCTGATCAATCAGGGGAACAAGCGCTTCATGTACATCTTGCAGAAAGTCAGCTTCCAAAGGCTCAATTTGCAGACTGCGCAGATAAGTCGCCCAAAGCTGAATATAACCATTGGATATTTAAATTTCTTGCATGCGCGCTTCTCGCTGCCTGCTTTAGTCTGAGCAGTTTTATTTTCATTTGGCATAAAATGTATAAAAATTGGCAAGCGCTGTCAAAACAATTACGGCATTCCCCGACATACTGTTCGCATCGTCACAAAAAAGAACGTACAAGATGAATGCAGTATTAAAATCTTTGATAAAGCCCGTAGTACGGACCCAGCTTGATTTTAAACTGGATGAAATTCCACGCTACTGGTTGGGCGGCGATCCCTTTCTGACCCGAATGTTCGATGCCCTGAGCCTGACCTTTCCTGATGGCGAGCGCTATTTTATTCAGAGCGTGCGCCTGTTTCGCAATCAGATCACAGACCCGGAACTGCAGCAGCGTGTTGCAGATTTTATTCGTCAGGAAGCACAGCATGGCATTGCCCATGAAAAAATGAATCAGCTGATGCGTGAACAAGGCATGCCCGTCGATGATTTTATCGAACGTTTAAATAATATGTTCGCCTATGACCTCAAACATCGTTCAGCACAGTTCAATATTGCAACTACGGCAGCGGCAGAACACTTGACCGCGCTAATGGCCGAGACTTTTTTTGGACAGAAAGATACGTTAAGAGATGCCCATCCTTTTGTTCGTGCCATGTTTGCCTGGCATGCCATTGAAGAAATGGAACATCGTGATGTGGCTTTTGACGTGATGAAAGAGGTCGCAAAAACACCTGAATGGATGCGCAAAATGACCCTGCTCAGTACGACATTTTTGATGTTTAGTTATACCGCCTATCGCGCCAATGTCATGCTGAAACATGATGGCTTCAGTGTCTTAGAGCGTCTGCAAATGAACCTGAAAGGACTGCCCTGGTTGTTTGGCCGTAACGGCACCTTGACCCGCATGGGCCCACAATATCGGGACTGGTTTAAAAAAGACTTCCATCCTAGTCAGCATCCGGTTATTGCGCAATATGATGTCTGGGTAAAAACCTTAGCCGAAACCAATGACCCGATTCAGGCCGGTGAAGCCTTCTGGCAGGCCGCCAAAGATTAAGCTCAAATCAAAAGAGCCTTCAAAATTGAAGGCTTTTAAATTAGGTCTTATGTCCTGCACTTTTACCATTTGGCATAATGCTGTTCAAGCAAGGCATATTCATTTAGTAAAATAATTTCCTGATCATCCTGCTGAATCGTTCCGGAAACCTTGGCTTGCCACTGACTAAACTGGCTCCCGACCAGACGCAGGTTGAGATTTTCATAACGGCGCCAGCCTGTGCTGACCATCAGATTCAATCTTTCATCCAGCGACTGAATCGTCCATTGGTTTTCCGATTCCTGTTGAAACAGCACATCGGCCAAGGGATAAATTTTCCCATTGATCCACAGACAGTTTTCGTTACCGAAGCTTTCATTTACGCCTGACGCCAGATTAATACCAATCCGGTTCTGGTTCAGATCCCAGAAATTACAGGACAGCCAGAACCAGGCGGTTTCCGGGCGCAAAAAGCCGCAGGTATCATCCAGAGAGGCAAAGCTGCGTTCATTAAACTGGATGGTTTCACCTTGCTTGTTAATGAAAAAACCTTCACAGCCCAAGGTGGTTAATTTCTGGGTATAAGTCCAGCCATTTATGCCGGTCGGACTGCACATACTCAGTGGATCAGTTCCGGCACAAAAAATTCGCGCACTGAGTTTAATCTCGCCATATTTGCTGACATTGATATAACGCACGCCGTTGGCATGCTGGATATCGATCTGAAAAGGTGAATTATGGAAATAACTATGATTAAACAGTGGCTGTTCATCCAACACGGTGTTGCGTGACAGGAAATTAATCGCATTCCATTCCAACACTTCATTGGTCATATGGTTATAGACATAGACAAAACCATGCCCTGCCCATGCAATATCGGCAATTGCCAGTCCAATCGTATAATGCTCATGCTGAATACTACAGAATTTGAATTTTTTATATTTTAGATGCTTGCGCCAGCCTGACAGCACATGACCATAAGGATTTTTGTATTGATATGCCTGATAGTCAATACTTTTTGGAAGCTCCTTAAAACGTCCATAACGCGGTTGTCCATTTGCCTGAATTAAATCCATTTAAGACATTCCATCTCAGTCAAAACTGTTTTTCCTTGGCAGTATTATGCCAATTATTAAATTTTGATAAAGAGGTTTTTTAAACCGCTTGTCGAATCATCAAGCCAGCCGCAGGTTTAATTCAATCGCAAACTGCTTTAAATCGTGAGATAGGTATTTTCCCAGCGATTGCCACTAAAGCTGCCCTCTAGCAGTTGGACGTAGCGGCCATAAACCTGATCGATGGCAATACAGTCATCTACATCCAGAACACGGTCAGTATGCTGTTTTTGCCAGTGCCTGGCGAAGTAAGCTTTACCGCGCTGTTTAGCGACCATGGCATTCTGCGCAACCACCAGCACATAACGATGCAACTCGCCAAATTCGCGTGGATCATAACCACCCAGATTAATCAGCCAAAGTTTTTCATCGGATTGCTGTGGCTGTGCATCAGTAAATTGCAGCGCATAGGACTTGCCTTCAAACTCTAGCCCGTTGATTTGCGCCCAGGCATCAATATGCAGACCTTTCTGTTCCGCAAACCAGGCATTTTTCAATTGCGGATAGGTATCTTCCAGACTCTCTCCTATTGCCAAAACCACATCATGAACTTCTGTATTGGCACGCGCATGACGACCACCGAGCATCACAATAAACAAGCTGGGCATTACATTTCCTTGTTAGCGTCAATCTTTAAGATCATTTCATTGATGCTTGCCAGTATAGCGCAAAGCTATTCCATGATGATGTAGCCCTCTGCCAAGGACAAATTTGCATCATCAGCCTGACTGAATTTGCGCAAAACAGCATCCAGTCACTCGGTATCCATCTCCATATCGAGGATCAGTTTAAGCCTGTGTCAGGATCAAAAAACCATTTTCAGTGAATACAATTGGCTAGCGAATCATTTCCGATCATTTTCATCAGGATTTACAGCGATAGAGGATTATTTTTTTGTACAAAATACAAACACGGCTAAACCGCACAAATCTGTATAAATTTTCGCCCAAATTTCAATCTAAAGGCATATTTCGTTGACTGAAATGCGCTGAAAGACGATACTCTCAATGTTTTTATTTAAGCAAATCGGTTCAAAGAGGCTGGGCCAAAAGTTCGGTCCTCAGAAACTCAATCCAACGCAAGGGGCTATATATGGCTGGTGGAAAGTCAACTATCATTTACACACTGACCGACGAGGCGCCATTACTGGCGACTTATTCTCTGCTGCCGATCATTGAGACCTTTACTAAGCCAGCTGGCGTTGAGATCGTCAAAAGTGACATCTCTGTAGCTGTGCGCGTGCTCTCCGAATTTACAGATTACCTAAGCGAAGAGCAAAAGGTGCCTGACACTCTAGCTGAGCTAGGTCGTCTTACACAAGATCCAGACACGAACATTATCAAACTCCCAAATATCAGTGCTTCTGTTGGCCAGCTAACAGCGTGTATCAAGGAACTTCAGTCTAAAGGCTATGCAATCCCTGACTATCCTGAAAACCCGACCACTGAAGAAGAAAAAGCAATCAAGGCACGTTATAGCAAATGTCTTGGTTCAGCAGTAAACCCTGTTCTACGTGAAGGTAACTCAGATCGTCGTGCACCTGCTGCCGTTAAAAACTACGTGAAAAAACACCCTCATTCTATGAGCGAGTGGAAACAGTGGTCTCAAACTCACGTTTCACACATGGACGAAGGTGACTTCTACCACGGCGAAAAGTCGATGACTTTAGACCGCGCCCGTGATGTGAAAATGGAATTGATCACCAAGTCTGGTGAAACCATTGTTCTTAAGCCAAAAGTTGCGCTTCAAGACGGCGAAATCATCGACTCAATGTTCATGAGCAAGAAAGCACTTTGCGACTTCTACGAGAAAGAACTTGAAGACTGTCGTGAAGCAGGCATCCTGTTCTCTTTACACGTTAAAGCGACCATGATGAAGGTGTCTCACCCAATCGTATTTGGTCACTGTGTAAGAATCTACTACAAAGAAGCATTCGAAAAACATGGCAAGCTTTTTGATGAGCTTGGCATTAATGTCAATAACGGTATGGCCGGTCTTTACGAGAAGATCGAGACACTTCCAACTTCTCAACGTGAAGAAATCATCCGTGACCTGCACGCTTGTCAAGAACACCGTCCAGCACTGGCGATGGTTGATTCAGCAAAAGGCATCACTAACTTCCACTCTCCTAACGACGTCATTGTAGATGCTTCTATGCCTGCCATGATCCGTGGTGGCGGTAAAATGTGGGGCGCTGATGGCAAACCTTACGACTGTAAAGCAGTTATGCCTGAATCTACATTCGCGCGTATTTACCAGGAAATGATCAATTTCTGTAAGTGGAATGGTAATTTTGATCCAAAAACCATGGGTACTGTACCGAACGTTGGTTTGATGGCACAAAAAGCTGAAGAATACGGTTCACATGACAAGACTTTCGAGATCTCTGAAGCCGGTGTTGCAAACATCGTTGATCTTGAAACTGGTGAAGTGTTGATGTCACAAAACGTGGAAGAAGGCGATATCTGGCGTATGTGTCAGGTGAAAGACGCACCGATCCGCGACTGGGTAAAACTTGCAGTTACTCGTGCACGCAACTCTGGCATGCCGGCAATCTTCTGGCTTGACCCGTACCGTCCACACGAAAACGAACTGATCAAGAAAGTTGAAAAATACCTGAAAGATCATGACACCACTGGTCTTGACATCCAGATCATGTCACAAGTACGTGCAATGCGTTATACGCTTGAACGTGTTGCTCGCGGTCTAGATACTATTTCTGTAACAGGTAACATCCTGCGTGACTACCTGACTGACTTGTTCCCGATCATGGAATTGGGTACATCTGCGAAAATGTTGTCAATCGTGCCATTAATGGCAGGTGGTGGCATGTACGAAACAGGTGCAGGCGGTTCTGCTCCTAAGCACGTACAGCAGTTAGTTGAAGAAAACCACTTACGTTGGGATTCACTCGGTGAATTCATGGCGTTGGCGGTATCTTTAGAAGAAATGGGTATTAAAGAAGGCAATGACGACATCAAGTTACTTGCTAAAACTTTAGACCAAGCGACTGGTAAATTGCTAGATAACGACAAGTCTCCTTCTCGTCGTACTGGCGAATTGGACAACCGTGGTAGCCATTTCTACCTGGCGAAATTCTGGGCTGAAGAACTTGCTGCTCAAGACGAAAATGCTGAATTGAAAGCGAAATTTGCACCACTTGCAAAAACTTTAGCTGAAAATGAAGAGAAAATCGTTGCTGAGCTTGCAGCAGTTCAAGGCAAATCAGTAGACATCGGCGGTTACTACGCAGTTGATCAAGAGAAAGTAAATGCAGTGATGCGTCCAAGTGCAACTTTGAATGCAGCGCTTGAAACGATCTAAGCTTTTGCAAAACTGACTGAGTCAGTAATGTAGAAAAACCGGCGTCTAGGCGCCGGTTTTTTTATATCTGATTCATGCATCGCAATCACTGAAGTAATCTATTTTTTAAACGATGCTATGTAGTGTTATTTTCACGAGTTATCTTTTAAATCAAGCAGATAATTTTGAAGAGCAGAGAAAAAGAAACAGGTTATTATTTTTCAGGCAATAAAAAACCCCAAGACTGAATGTGCTTGGGGTTTTTTAGAATTTTGGTCCCGAGGGTCGGACTCGAACCGACACGTCATCTCTGACAGCGGATTTTGAGTCCGCCGCGTCTACCAATTTCACCACCTCGGGAGTGGATGAAAGGTATAATACGCGATTTCTCAGCACTGTCAACGCAGAATATTTGCATTTGTTTATTTTTAAAACAAATCGCATTTTTTCGTTTTAAAATCGAGCAATTCCCGCCATAAAAAAGAAAAAAGTTTATACTAGCCGCAGTTTTTTTAGCGTAAATCATCATGCAACTTTCTGATTTTAATTTTGATCTCCCCGATGAGCTGATTGCTCGCTACCCACTGGAAACACGCAGTGCCTCTCGCCTGTTGCACCTCGATGCCCAAGGTCAATATCATGACCATCAATTTACCGATATTCTGGATTTACTTGAAGACGGCGACTTGTTGGTATTAAACGACACCAAAGTCATGAAGGCCCGTTTAAAAGGTAAACGTGCTTCAGGCGGTGCGGTAGAAGTGCTGGTTGAGCGTATGCAAGATCGCTTTATTGCCTATTGTCATATTAAGGCCAGCAACACTCCGAAAGCCGGTGCAGAACTTTTTATTGGCCCGGATGCAGTGAAAGTGACCGTACAAGGCCGTCATGAAAATCTGTTTATTGTGGAATTTTCACAGCCGATTTTAGACGTCTTAGACAAATATGGCGCCCTCCCTATTCCGCCCTATTTCAACCGTGAAGCGGAAGAGATTGATACTGAACGTTATCAAACCGTGTTTAATGACCCAACCAAACTGGCCAGCGTTGCAGCACCTACTGCCAGCCTGCATTTTGATGCCGATCTGTTGGCAAAATTGGAAGCCAAAGGGATTCAAAAAACTTTTGTGACCCTACATGTTGGTGCAGGTACTTTCCTGCCAGTGCGTACCGATGATATTCAAAATCACATCATGCACAGCGAATGGTGCGACGTCCCTGAAACTGCGGTCGAGATGATTCGTCAGACTAAAGCCCGCGGTAATAAAGTCATTTCTGTAGGCACGACTGCCACCCGTGCAGTCGAAAGTGCAGCACAAGCACATAACGGTGAACTGGCAGCCTGGACAGGTGATACCCAGATTTTCATCTATCCGGGTTATCAGTTTAAAGTGGTCGATCGTTTGATCACTAACTTCCATTTACCAGAATCGACCCTGTTAATGCTTGTGTCTGCCTTGTCCAATCGTGACAATATTCTCAATGCTTATAAGCATGCAGTAGACAGCCAGTATCGCTTCTTCAGTTATGGCGATGCCATGCTGATTGATCAGGCGAAATAAGCGAGAACCATTGCCCATGCCGATCGAGTCTGTACAACAGTCCATTCATATTCGCCGCAAGAAAAATGCAGTGGTGTTTCAAAATATCGCTCGGCTTTGGGATCTGAGCCAACAGGCAAAAACACATCAGGAACTGCTAGACGGATTGCATCCCTGGAATGGCCCGATTACGCTCAAGTTTGAAAATAACCTGCCACTCGCGCTTGCCGGAATTGGGCTTTTTCTGATTGGCAGCATTTTTATTGCGCCGGGAAATATCTGGATTCAGGGCAGTGTTTTCCTCGGCTGTCTCTGCATCTTCTGGGCCTATATTTGCTATGAACAGCAGCAGCCCTTAGAGGAAGTCATTGCTTTTCTGGAAGAACAGGCATTGGCCAAGAAATATCAGCTTGCCTTTCAAAAACAGCCACAGCATATTTCCATGCCACTCAATCCCCTGCACTTTATCCGGCATTTAAAACAATTATTTCCAGTATTCAATCAAGGTTCGTTGAGTAATGAAATTCAACGTTATGCCAGCACGGTCTGGGAAGACGAAAATGGCCAGCAACATCAGGTACTACTCTTCCAATACCACTATATTGATGAAGTGCAGGCCCGAAACAAGGAAGGTCAGCCAGTCAAACTGATGCAGGTTCATAAAGACCTGTGGGGCGTGTTTGTGTTTGATATCCAGATTCAGGGACTGGCCGTTACGACTTCCAGAAAGAAATTTTATTATCCTTATAGCCATCCCTGGCACAGCAGCGATATTCGCACCAATCAGCGCTTAAGCTTTTATGGTAGTGATCCGCTGCAAACTGCCAAATTACTCAGTCCAGGTTTTGTCCTACGACTGGCCGACTTTTTTGAACAGCGTCAGGGTGATTTACTGTTTCACCCGGAAAACAAGATGCTGTGCTATCTGGGGCCACATGATTTATTTCAGGTATCGAGCAAGCAGCAGAATATTAGCGATATTTCCACATTGCGCGGTCACCTGAGAACGTTTAAATTAAAACAGCTCGAAAACTTACAACATGATCTGCTGCAGTTTTTAAAATAAATTTTTCGCATCATTTTTTAAATATAGATATAGCTTGGGGAGATCTCGGATGGGATTTTTGATTTTATGTTTGGTCATTGTGGCACTGATTGTCGCGATTATCATGATCCGCAACAGTATTGTCCGTCATCATAACGCCACGATTCGCGCCTGGTCGGATGTCGCCAGTTATGAACGGCAAAAACTGAAAATTCTGGATGGGCTACAACCGCTGGTCGAGCAATACTCGAGTTTTGAAAAAGGTACGCTTGAAAAAGTCACCGAACTGCGTCAGAACATCGTGAATCTGAATATCAAGGATGCCGATATTGGGCAGTTACAACGCATTGAAAGCCTGAATAAACAGTTGATGCATAGCCTGAATGTGGTGATTGAAAATTACCCGGAGCTGAAAGCCAATGACATCTATCTGAAAATGATGGCTGAAATTGAAGAACAGAATGAAAATGTCGGTGCTGCGATTACCATTTATAATCGCAATGTCGAGCTATTTAATAACCAGATCCAGATTTTTCCACACAACATCATTAACAATATGTTGCTCAGAAAAAAAGTGGTGCGGCCTTTCCGTGATCAAAGCGTGACCCAGAATTTTGATTACCGTCCGAACTTTCACTGAGTGAACAGCAAGATCTGATAAAATTTTGCATCCTTGGCGCATTAACTTATTATAAAAATAGCCAAGGATGCGGCTGTATCTGTCTAAAACTTATAAAATAAAGAATAAAAATTATGCTGGATTATTTAGAGCACTTGCAACAGATGCTGGTCGAGGAATTTTATCGGTTATACGACCATTATCAGGATGATGAAATCTATGCCTGTAGTCTGGTCTTTGACGAATTTTTACTGCTGGATAATCTGGCGATCTCGACTGAACGTAGTATTTTTAAAGATCCAGAAGATCCTCAGCAATATCTGGCGGAACAGGATCGCTGGAATGTCCAGAAATGGCGTTATCGGGCCCACACTTCACCCGACTCAGGACTCATCCCCTTTAAAACCTTGCTGGCCGATTATTTTAAAACCCAGCATAGCTTTGGCCATCCGGTATTGGCACAGCACAAACAGCTGCACGCGACGCATCTGGAGTTATTGCTGGATAGTTTTAAACAGGCCAAACATCGTCTTTCTGAAGCCTATGGTCTGGATCTGGATAGCATCATGTTTTTCATGAGCCTGCCCACCCAAGTCGAATTTGAATGCCAATCTGCACAGACACTTAATCCGGCCCATGTTCATTTACAAGAATTTCTGGCATCCAGACAAACTACTCATTTACCTGCCATGCAGAAACGCTTGAAACTCTCGCAAAACGACAAGGATATTCTGATTGATCTGGAGCAGATGCTGGTGATGGAGCCTTATGACTATTTGCAAGTGGCACAAGATGCCTATTTGCTGACCTTGGAATCCTACTTTGCCGATAGCAATATTTATATCCAGAAACTGATCCAGCATATCGCTGCAATGGCCTCTGAGCCGGATGGCAGCTGCACCTTTAACCGGGAAGATATCCAGCAGCGCTTGCAGCAGTTTTCTGCCCATCCGCCAATATCTCCGGATGTTCTCTAGCTTCAGCGATAAATAAAATTACAGAGCGAATGCTCTACAATGCTGGCGTTTAGTGTAAGAATCAAGGAAAATAGCGCCCTTTAGCTATAACAATCAGCGAACTGTTTTTTCGCCTTGATGTGGAACTCCTATGAAGTTTGAAAAATTAGGTCAGTCGGGCCGTGCCCGTCGTGGTCGTTTAACGCTTGAACATGGTGTGGTGGAAACCCCGATGTTCATGCCTGTGGGTACTTATGGTACGGTCAAGGGCCTGTTACCACGCGACATTAAAGAGATCAAATCTCAAGTCATTCTGGGCAATACTTTCCATTTGTATCTACGTCCAGGACTGGATGTAATTCGTGAACATGGCGGCCTGCACGGATTCATGAAATGGAATAGTCCCATTTTGACCGATTCAGGCGGCTTCCAGGTCTTCAGTCTGGGCGCAATGCGTAAAATTAAAGAAGAAGGTGTGACCTTCCGCTCGCCGATTGATGGTTCAAAAGTATTTTTATCTCCTGAAATTTCAATGGATATTCAGCACACGCTGAACTCTGACATTGTAATGATTTTTGATGAATGTACCCCGTACCCTGCGACGCATGAAGAAGCGCAAAAATCGTTGCAACTTTCTTTACGCTGGGCCAAACGCTGTAAAACCCAGCATCATGACGTGCTGAAAAACCGTAATGCGCTGTTCGGTATTATTCAAGGCGGCATGTATGAAGATTTACGTGATGAATCTTTAAAAGGCCTGCTAGAAATCGACTTTGATGGTTATGCGATTGGCGGCCTGTCCGTTGGTGAGCCAAAAGAGGAAATGATCAAGGTACTGGATTATCTTCCAGAAAAAATGCCTGCAGACAAACCGCGTTATTTGATGGGTGTCGGCAAGCCTGAAGATATTGTGGAAGCGGTACGTCGTGGTGTGGATATGTTTGACTGCGTGATGCCAACCCGAAATGCACGTAACGGTCACTATTTTGTGACAGACGGCTTGGTGCGGATCCGTAATAGTAAATATCGTCATGACCAGAGTCCACTCGATCCGCATTGCGACTGCTATACCTGCCAGAACTTTACCCGTGCCTATTTATTCCATCTTGAGAAATGTGGAGAAATGCTCGGCTCTATGCTCGGTACGATTCATAATCTGCGCTATTACCTGCGTTTGACTGAAGCGATGCGTGATGCATTAGACAACGGTACATTTGACGAATTTGTTCATGACTTTTATGCCCGCCGTGGCCTGGAAGTGCCACCTTGTCCGCAAGATTAATCCATCAGTATTTGCGCTGAGGAAAAAGACAATGTAAATTGCAAGAATATATCAATTTATTATCGAGTTGATCACCAGTTTTTTATTTTAGGAAAATGTAATGAGCCTTTTTATTTCGACTGCTCACGCTGCAGGTGAAGCTGCACAACAACCAAGCATGATGGCGAACCTTTTGATGATTGCTGTTTTTATTGCAATCTTCTATTTCTTGATCTGGCGTCCTCAATCTAAACGTGCCAAAGAACACCGTGCTTTGGTCGACAGCCTTGGCGTTGGCAGTGAAGTGGTATTTGCAGGCGGATTAATGGGCAAAATCACCAAGATTGAAGGTGACTTCGCAGTGGTTGAATTGAGCCGTGGTGTAGAAGTCAAAGTTCAACGTGCAAGTGTGATTTCAGTCCTCCCTGAAGGCACTTTAAATAACCTTTAATCAAAAATAGTCGTGCCCTCGCACGACTTTTTCATTTTAAGAAGAAAACGAATGCGTTACCCAGCATGGAAATATGTACTGATCCTGGTTGTCCTGGTGATCAGTACCTTATATGCCCTGCCAAGTTTGTATCCAGATGAACCTGCTGTACAGATTTCGGGTGCCAAAGCCGGTACTCAAATTGATGCAAGCATCGTACAAAAAGCAGAGCAAATTTTAAAAACTGAAAATATTGCCACCCATGACAATAGCTTTGGCAACAATGCAGCCTTATTACGTGTAGATTCAAGTGAATCACAGCTTAAAGCCAAAGAGGCTTTACGTCGTGGTTTAGGTGATGATTACGTGGTTGCACTGAACCTTGCCCCGACCACCCCAGAATGGCTGCAAAAAATTGGTGCCAAACCAATGAAGCTTGGCCTGGATTTACGTGGTGGTGTTCACTTCTTGCTTGAAGTGGATATGGACAAGGCCATTTCCCAGCGCATGGAAACCTCTGCGACGGATCTACGTCGTCAGTTGCGTGATAACAACCTGAAATTTAATAGCCTGAATTTAAGCAACAACACCATTGTGATGCAGTTTGCCAACAATGATGATCGTTCTGCAACGATGGACTTCTTGCGCCGTAATGGCAATGAGTTTACCCAGCAGGCTGTTGCGACCGAGACCGGTTCGACCTTACGTCTAAACTATACTGATGTGCGTAAGCAAGAAATTGAATCTTATGCTGTCAATCAGAACTTGACCACTTTACGTAACCGTATTAACGAGTTAGGTGTGGCAGAAGCACTGGTTCAAACTCAGGGCAGCAACCGTATTGTGGTTGAGCTTCCTGGTGTGCAGGATACCGCTGAAGCGAAACGTGTCTTAGGTCGTACCGCGAACCTCGAGTTCCGTCTGGTGTCTGACCTGAATGATCAATATATTGATCCATATACCGGTCAGGCAACGGGTGCATTGCCACCAGGCACAGAAGTCTTTGCTTATGAGTCACTGGACAGTGGTCGTCAGCTCCTCTTGAACCGTAACCGTATCTTAACCGGTGAACGTGTTCAGAATGCATCAAGTGGCTTTAGCCAAGACACAGGCGGTGCTGAAGTTAACATTACCTTGGACAGCGCAGGCGGCAAACTGATGTCGGATGCGACCCGTAATGCGGTCGGCAAACGTATGGCCGTCTTGTTCATCGAGAACAAACAACGCATTAATTATGTGGAAGATCCTGCGACCGGCACTCAGACTGAAGTTCGTACACCATATACTGAGTCTGTAGTAATTAACGCTGCAACCATTCAGGCAGTACTGGGCTCTCAGTTCCGTATTACCGGTCTGGACTCACCGCAAGAAGCTGCTGAACTTGCCTTGATGCTGCGTGCAGGTGCGTTGGCTGCACCAATGTATTTTGTTGAAGAACGTGTGATTGGTCCAAGTCTGGGTCAAGAGAACATCGACAAAGGTGTACTTTCAACTCAGATCGGTTTCCTTCTGGTTGCCATCTGGATGGTGGTGTTCTTCCGTGTGTTTGGTGTGATTGCCAACTTTGCACTGGTCTTTAACCTGGCGATGATTCTGACAGTCATGTCTTGGATTGGCGCTTCCCTTACCCTTCCGGGTATTGCCGGTATCGTCATTACCATCGGTATGGCGGTCGATGCCAACGTACTGATCTGTGAACGAATACGGGAAGAAATGAAATGGGGAGCTTCGCCAAAACAGGCGATTGTGGCCGGTTATGATCGTGCCTATAACACCATTTTCGACTCGAACTTGACCACATTCCTGGTGGCGTTCATTCTGTTCGCGATTGGTACAGGTCCGATCAAAGGCTTTGCCGTAACCCTGATGATTGGTATTGTCTGCTCGATGTTTACTGCCATTACAGTAACGCGTGCCGTGGTACAGCTCATTTATGGCAAAAAACGTAACTTGAAAAAGTTGAGCATTTAAGGAGATCACTGATGACTGAAAATACTCAACTGAATCAAAAACAGTACGGTCGCCCGGAAGACGAACGCATTATTCCGTTTATGAAGATTGCGATGCCTGCGGCATTGTTTTCAATCATCCTAACCGTTGCGAGTATCTTCTTTATTGCCACCAAAGGCCTGAACCTTGGTTTGGACTTTACCGGTGGTGTGGCAGCCGAACTCAACTATACCAATCCGGTCAAACCTGAAGATGTCTCCCAGGCATTGAGCCAGGCAGGCTTTAATGATGCTGTGGTGCAAACTTTAGGTTCTGAACGTGACCTGATGGTGCGTATGCCGGTTCAGGAAGACATCGAAGCTGAAGACCTGACCAAAGCGGTTACAGCAGCGGTGCAACTGCCAAATAATGCGGCAGAAGTACCGAAGGTCGATGTCGTCGGTGGCCAGGTCGGTAATGAGCTCTATGTCCGTTCTGGCGGTGCTGTGGCATTGGCGCTCCTGCTGATGCTGGTCTATGTCACCATCCGCTTCGAGTTCAAACTGGCGATCGGCGCGGTCTTGTCGCTATTCCATGATATTGTCGTCACCCTCGGGATTTTTGCGATGATGCAGTGGCCATTTGACCTCACGGTACTGGCAGCATTACTGGCAATCATCGGTTTCTCACTGAACGATAATATCGTGGTCTCTGACCGTATCCGTGAGAACTTCCGTAAGATTCGTGGTGCAGAACCGGTCGAAATCATTAACATTGCCCTGACTGAAACGCTGCGTCGTACCATTCATACCTCTATGACCTTATTGCTGGTGGTGCTTGCCATGATGCTGATGGGCGGCGATGGTCTGAAATGGTTCTCGATCGCGATGTTTGTTGGTGTCTTTGTCGGGACCTATTCGTCCATCTATATCGGTACGGCCTTTGCCTTGTGGCGTGGTCTAAACCGTCAGGACTTTATTGTTCAGGTGAAACCAGAATTTGAAGACGAGAACCAGATTCCATAATCTGTTCTGTTTCATGTTCATCGTTCAGCCCGTCTTATGATGGGCTGAATTATTTCTGCCGTTTGAATATGTGGCAGCGGGAATAATCGCAATGACTGGATGGATTTTCTCAATATCAGTTTTCTGGAAAACCACCTTTCTGCTTTCATCCAGACTTTGAAATTCATAATGATCCTGAGTTTCACTGACCAGTTGCAAAATGAGCTGCAAGCCATTGAGCAGATACACACAGAGTATGCCTGCAGTGGATAACTCGGCCTGTTTGTCACAAACCAGCCACCAGCCCGGTTTTAAGCTGGGAAAATAATACGGCCCTGCTACCCAAATCGCATAATGCTGTGCTTGCAGATGAAAAATATCCTGATTGAATGAGAGCGCTGAATCCAAGGAGATAAGTGCGAATGCCTGCTGTTGCACCACCTGCATTTGCAACAGTACACCTTGCGCTGGAATTGGAGATAATTCAACTTTTGGTTCAGTCGACTGATCTAGAATGAGCACATCTAGACCCAGTTGTTGTTCCAGTTCCCTTGCTGCCTTCTCCCCGATCTGACGTTTGCTATTCAGTAATTGCGCAATATATGAGGCTGACAAACCGAAATGCTCACAGATTTCTTTGCCAGTTTTAAATTGCTGTGTCTCGATCAGCAGATCAATGACCTTGGCCAGATTATTTCGTCTACGTTCAAATATTTCAGTCGCGCTCATCTCGGTCTGTTGGTCTATTTTTTTATGCATGTAATTTAAATACCTTACAATAAAAAAGCCCGCAATTGAATTGCAGGCTTTTTAAACTTACATAAGAGCAATTAAGTGCCCTGTACCAGACGGCGCGCGCTGATAATTCCCGGCTGCTGTTCTAGACGGGCCAATAGCTTGGAAAGTTGTGCCAAACCTTTGACTTCAATCAACAGCTTCATATTGGCAATACCATCCGCTTCCGAAATGGTATTCACCTGGCGGATATTGATCTGATCCGAGAAAATCACTTGCGTCAGATCTTTGAGCAAACCGCGTCGATCATAAGCTTCCACCACAATCTGTACGCTCTGACCGCGAGTCGGCTGCATTTCCCAATCGGCTTCTACCGCACGCTCAGGCTCTTGAGAAATCATACGCACATAGTCCGGACAAGCGACCTTATGAATGCTCACCCCCCGATTCAGAGTGATATAACCTGCAATTGACTCACCATGCACCGGTTGGCAACATTGCGCGACATGCAATTCCACGTTATCCAGACCGTCGATCAGAATCCCGTGCGCTGACAGCGTATGACTGGCACGCGGGTTCAGGGCAGGTTTTAGCACCAGTTCAGGTTCGTCCTGATCCAGATGCATATGGCGGTTCACCTGATTAATCAGAGCATGCAAGCTGATATCGCCATTGACCAGATTCACCAGAATGTCATCACCGGTTTTGACATTGAAGTGGTTGCAATAATCACTCAGATCAATCGATTTCGGATGAATTGCCAGACGTGACAATTCTTTGTTCAGTACTTCACGGCCGACTTCCAGGTTCTTGCTGCGATCCTGTTGACGGAACCAGTGACGCAACTTATCTCGCGCACGGGCAGTCTTGATATAACCCAGCGAATTAACCAGCCAGTCCCGGTTCGGTTCCCGGTCTTTTTTGGTCAGAATTTCAACCTGTTCACCAGTTTTCAGAGTGTAGGTCAGCGGCACATAGCGCTGATTCACCCGTGCGGCATAGCACTTGTTCCCGACCTCGGTATGTACATGATACGCAAAGTCGAGCACGGTCGAATCACGCGGCAGCTCTTTGATATCGCCATCACGGCTAAACACATAGATCTTTTCAAAGCCTTCAAAATCTTGAATATGCTCAAAATTCTCTATTTCATCTTCAGATTCTTTATGTGCACTGCTTTCATTACGTTCTTGATAATGCTCAAGTACCGCACGCAAGGAATGCAGACGATGGTTAAAGGAGCGATCTGTGGTTTTCGCGCCTTCTTTATAATTAAAGTGTGAACACACCCCAAGTTCAGCTTCGTCATGCATTGCATGAGTACGAATCTGCACTTCAAGTGACTTGTTCTCGGCAATCACCGCAGTATGTAAAGAACGATAACCATTGGCTTTGGGATTGGTAATGTAATCATCAAACTGATGCGGAATATGGCGCCAGATCTGATGCACAATACCTAAAGTGTGATAACACTCCGGCACACTTTTCACCAGTACCCGTAAAGCACGAATATCATAGAGCTGGTCAAAGCTCAGGTTCTTGCTTTTCATTTTTCGATAAATCGAATAAATGTGCTTCACCCGGCCATTAATTTCAGCTTCGATGCCATGCTCAGCCAATTCATTGCGTAATTTATCAATCACAAACTGAATATACTGTTCACGCTCCAGACGCTTTTCATTCAGTAAGGAAGCAATTTCTTTATAACGTTCCGGCGCAAGATAACGGAAAGCCAGATCTTCCAGCTCCCACTTCAACTGAGCAATGCCCAAGCGGTGTGCCAGTGGCGAGTAAATGGTCAGAATTTCTCGGGCCACCCGTTCCTGACGCTCACGCGAGGAATTGGCCAGTTCACGCAAGGCATAGGTACGTTCGGCCAGCTTGACCAGAACGACACGTACATCTTCGGTGACCGAGATCAGCATTTTGTAAATGCCAGACAGATGTTCACGCTGGTTATTATTGAAATGATCTTCCAGGCGTTTATTTTTTTCGATCAGCTCAGACAGCTTACCCATGGCAAGCGTACCTTTGACCAGGCTATGCACCTGTTCGCCGAACTGTTCCAATACTTCACTGAGTGGCATGACGCCTTCACGAACAGCACGATACAGCATGGCTGCGGACAAAGTATCTTCATCGACATGCAGATGCGCCAGAATATCCGCCATTTCAATACCAGTATAAAAGGTATTGGAGCGGTGCTGAACCGTACTTTGCAGCTCTCTTTCTAATGTTAAGTGGGCGACTTCTTCGAGCTGCGTTAAAGGTGCGCCATCTAATATGCCACGAACCCGATCCAACCATTCAGTCAGATCCTGGTGTGCTTGTTCGGCATGTTCTACAGTCGTCTCCTGTGACAACTCATTGAGTCGTCCAGGGAGTTGCTCACGTACTGTGACCATACCCGTCTCCTACTTTTAAAAACATCATTTCTTTAATCGTTTATTTGATTTTCTTTTTCGAACAATGCGATTGATTCAACATGTCCAGTATGTGTAAACATATCCATCACGCCCGCTTGGGTGAGACGATAGCCCTGTTGTACCAAGAGTCCTGCATCTCTGGCGAGTGTCGCAGGATTACATGACACATAAACGATTCTTTTAGCTCCAAACTGAGGGATATAATGCATCACTTCTTCTGCCCCGGCACGTGGCGGGTCGATTAATAATGCATCAAAACCTTGATTTGCCCAAGTGTGGTGCGAGAAATCTTTGGTTAAATCTTGTGAATAGAACGATATTTGTGCAATACCATTGTTTTTGGCATTTTCCGCACCACGTCGAACCATTTCATCACTTCCCTCGACCGCAATCACCTGACCCGACGCACCAACACAGCGCGCAAGAGGTAAGGAAAAGTTTCCTAATCCACAAAAGAGATCCAGAACCCGTTCACCCTGTTGCAGTTGTAGCAAATCACATGCCAATCGTACCATTTGCGGATTGATGCTTGAATTTACCTGAGTAAAGTCCAGAGGATTAAAGCCGAATTTCACATCAAAGTCATCAAGACCATAGTGTAAGCGTGCAGATGCTTCTGTATCATCTATTCGCGAAAGCGTTTCTTTGCCAACAGGCTGCAGATACAGTTGCCAGCCTTTCTGTAACGTAAATTCGCGCAATTGGTTGACATCATCGGCAGATAATTTTGCAGTTTCACGCACCAGCAGCGCAATGTCCTGATCCCCCATGGCCAATTCTATATGACCGATGTCGGCCTTACCATTCAGACCTTGCAGCAATTGTTTAAGACGTGTAACCGAGCCAAACTCGCGATCCAAGATCATACAGCGATCAATCGGTGTCAGTTTGTTGGACTGATTCTCACGAAAACCCACCACCAGCTGATCCTTGGAAGGTAGATAACGCACCCCAATCCGGGCTTTACGGCGATAATCTTCACGTTGTGAACGTAAAGGCGGTAGCCATTGATCAGGCTGGATTCCAGCAAAATGCTGTAGATGCGATTTCAGCACATTCTGTTTCAGTTCAATCTGCGCATCCGCAGCGATATGCTGCATATTACAGCCACCACAGATCCCAAAATGCGGACACACCGGCTTCACGCGAATCTCGGAAGCGTCGCTCAACAATTCAAGACTGTCGGCTTCTTCGAGTTTTTTAACTTCACGGGTAATGCGGGCACGCACGGTTTCACCCGGCAAGGCATAACGGATAAAGACTTTCTTACCATGTTTATGCTGCGGATGATCCGGATGTGAACCATAATGAGCGATACCACGTCCCTCATGCGATAGTGACTCAACCTGAAAAATGTACTCGGGTTGCTGGATAGGACGTGCTTGTGCTCGATGTTTCATGAAAACCTAGGGTATGGAGATGGGAAAATCAAATTGGGTAAATTCAGTTCGTTGCGAAGTCTCACGCCAAACTGATAAAAAGTCCGCATGCTGCGGTTGAGTCTGCAAATATTGAATCGTGCTTTGCAGCAGATGCTGATAATCCGGCAGTAACAGCTGGCCTTTTAACAGCAACCAGCGGATATACACCAGCCAGGTATTCAGGACATCACCTTCACAATAAGACGTCAGTTCGGTCCATTGCTGATTGCGGACATATTCCGGAACCCGATAGGCTCCGTCACCGCGCTTGCCTGGATAACCCAGCAAATGTGCAACATCATCCAGCTTCTGGAAATGACGGGCATGAAACATGGCCATCACATCCATCAGGTCAACATGACGATGATGGTAACGATTCTGGTAGTTATTATAACGCTTTTGCGTATCAATTTCGCCCTGATCGAACAGACTCGGTGCAGAGAGTCCATGATACATGGCGCGGTATAAAATTACTGGTAAATCAAACTGTGAGCCATTCCAACTCACTAGAGTCGGATGTCGCTTGTCAAAAATGGACAAGAATTTTTTCAAAATTTCTGCTTCAGAATGCTGTTCTCGACTAAAGGAAAACAGCTTTATACCCTGTTCATCCATCCATAAACCGGAAATACAGACAATTTCATGCAGCGGTAAACGCTGAAAATCAGAGCCTGAATCCTGACGGCGTAATTTGGTCAGGGCCTGATCCAGATCTGCTTCGGGCAGGTCCAGACCAAACAGATGCGCGCCTGATTTGAGATCGGTTTGGGTTTCAATATCGAAAGTTAAAACAGGCAGGCGCATAAAACAGTGCTCAAATAATTATTCAGGATCTTGTACAGAGAATAACCCTGTAGACAAGTAACGGTCACCACGGTCACAGATAATACACACAATCACTGCATCCGGATGTTCTTCCGCCAGTTTAATCGAGGCCCACACTGCCCCACCAGAAGAGGTTCCGGCACTGATGCCTTCTTTCTGTGCCAGCTTGCGCATGGTTTTTTCAGCTTCGATTTGTGGAATATCAATAATGCGATCCACACGGCTACGGTCGAAAATGGTTGGCAGATATTCTTCTGGCCAGCGACGGATTCCGGCAATGCTTGAACCATCAGATGGCTGTAAACCGACGATCTGAATATCAGGATTCATTTCTTTCAGGTATTTCGACACACCCATGATGGTGCCGGTGGTACCCATAGAACTGACAAAATGGGTAATTTTGCCACCGGTTTGCTGCCAGATTTCTGGACCCGTGGTCAGGTAATGCGCTTCGACATTGTCCGGATTTCCGAACTGATTCAACACCAGCCCCACGCCATCATTCTGCATTTGAGCAGCAAGATCACGTGCACCTTCCATGCCCTGCTCTTTGGTTACTTCAATTAGCTCGGCACCATACGCACGCATCGCGTCCTTACGTTCCTGACTCATATTGTTCGGCATGATCAGCTTCATTTTATAGCCACGCATTGCTGCGACCATCGCCAATGCAATCCCCGTATTTCCGCTCGTTGCCTCAATCAGGGTGTCACCCGGTTTGATCTGCCCACGCTTCTCGGCCTGCATGATCATATTATAGGCCGGACGGTCTTTGACCGAACCTGCCGGGTTATTGCCTTCGAGTTTCGCGAGTACTGTAGCTTGAGTGTGACTTGCCAGACGCTGTAAACGCACCAGCGGCGTTTTGCCTACATAATGGTCTAACAAAAATTCATCTGCTTGAAAATCAGGGATGGTATTACTCATTATTTGCACCTATATCGAGGTGCGGCTATTGTATGAAAAAATGCTTTTCCCTGCACCCATTTAGCAAGGCTTTTTCAGAAAGCTCACTAAAACTCACACACTATCAAGTCATAAACTACATTTCCCGATAATTTAGCCAGGTGAAGCAGCTCGCTAATGAAGATGAAAATACTATTTCAGTCTGGCACTTTTACAGATTGAAATTTCGTGCGTCTTAGTCTTGCTGTACCTGAGCAAAATTAACTGAAATCTCTTGTATTTTTAACTGCTAATCCGAAGCTTTATAAAAATTATGCTTAAATTTTAACTGTCGATTTAAAGCATGCTAATATGCCAGGCATAAAGAAAATACTGCTTAAATCATGTCAACGATCAACAAAAAGCTGTTTAAACGCCTACACTTAAATCATGCCTATGGACAGCTGATTGCGCTGATTTTTGTGCCGATTACCATTTTGGCCTGTGTCGGCGCCATGCTGGTGTTGACTGAAACCTCGAATGCCGCACGTGCCCAGCAGAAGCAGATGGCCATTGCGATTCTGACCCGCTTTCAAGGTACTTCAGAATATGCATTGGATATCTTGAATCTGTATCCCTGGCAATATGACCAAGCCCACAACGCCATGCAGAACATGCTGAATGAAAAGCATCTGGTTCGAGCAGCGGTTCTGGACGAAAATGGCAAGAACCGTTTGGGCATCGGTTTTCAGGAACAGGCGCCTTGGCCAGAATTTGAGAAAAGCGGTAATTTTGTTGGCCCGATTCTGCATCAAGATAATCATATCTATGCCATTAAAGTGAATGAAAACACTTTTTCTACCGGCTGGCTGGCAATTGAGCTGGATAATCAGCCGCTAGCAATTGCCCGTTACCGAGTACTGATCGTACTGATTGCGACCGGATTACTGACTTTATTATTGTTATTACTTTGCTTGAATTTCTACTCACGGCGCTGGATCGCCCCAATGTATGAGATTCGTATGCAATTGCAACGCCTGAATGCCGATACCCTCGGCCAGCATATGGTGATTAACAGCACCGGCGAGCTGCGTTTATTGCAACGTGATATCGCCAATGTGGTGAAACGTTTGCATTTCAGCTTTCTGGAACTGCGTGAACATACCGAACAGACCGAAGACGATTTACGCCGCACCCTCGACACTTTAGAAGTCCAGAATATTACCTATCGTCAGGCACGCGACCAGGCGATCTCGGCCAACCAGGCCAAGTCGGTGTTTCTGGCCAATATTTCCCATGAATTGCGCACCCCGCTGAACAGTATTGATGGTTTTATTCATCTGTTGTTACGTCAGGGCAATCTCAGCAACGAACAGAGCCTGTATTTGCAGACCATTCGTAAGTCTTCGGCGCATTTGCTGGCACTGATCAATGATGTTCTGGATTTTTCCAAAATTGATGCCGGCAAACTGGAACTGGAAACGGCACCTTTTGATCTGGAAGAAGCGATTTTTGATGTGATGGACATGTTGTCACCTCTGGCAGCACAAAAACATATTGATATGGCCTTCTATTATGCAGATGGTGTGCCAAAACACATTATTGGTGATGCGCTACGATTTAAACAGATTCTGACCAACCTGATTTCCAATGCGATCAAATTCACTCCGGATGGAGAAATCATTGTCCGGGCACGCATGGAACATGATGGAATGGATCAGTGTGTGCTGCATTTTAGTGTACAGGATAGCGGCATTGGCCTGAGTGGTACCGACCGTAAAAAGCTGTTTGAGTCCTTCTCGCAGGGTGATACCTCGGTGACCCGTCAGTTTGGCGGTACCGGTCTTGGTCTGGCAATTTCCAAACAGCTGGTGAACCTGATGCATGGCCAGATTGGTTTTGAAGACAACCAGGAACGTGCCCCGACCGAAAAAGGCTCGACTTTCTGGTTTACTGCCCAGTTCCTGGTCGATGAAGATACCGTGATTGAGCATCCTGATTTTAGCGAATTGACCGTGGTGTCTTATCTTGCACACCCGGCAACCGCGAATGTGTTGCGTCATTATCTGGAAAATTATCAGGTTAAACATATTGAATGTGCATCGATTCTGGATCTGTTTAGCCGTCTGAATCATTTACAGAATAGCGAAAATACCTGGCTGATCGTCGATCATAGTGGTGACAGTGAAGTCTTGTTACGCGAAATCCGTTCACGTTATCAGGGTCATCTGGCTGTCTATGGTTATCAGATGCAACTGGATCCAGGCATGCTCAATGACCATCGTGCCCGTGCCCTGCATCAGCCACTCAGCCGCAGCGCGCTGATTCAGTTACTCGGCAATCAGCCGGTCTTCGATCAGGAACAGCATGAAGAATTCAATGGTCAAGGCCTGCATATTCTGGCCGTGGATGATCATTTGCCCAACCTGATTGTTCTGGAAGCCTTGCTGGGCGAACTCAATGTCACCACGACCAAAGCCCTCAGCGGACAGGAAGCGATCGATATTATTCAGCGCCGTTATGAACAGGAACAACCGGCGTTTGATCTGGTGTTTATGGACATTCAGATGCCGGTGATGTCGGGGATCGATACCACCCGTGCCATTCGCTCGCTGGAATCGACCTTTGAAAATCATAGTCGCCTGCCAATTATCGCCCTGACGGCGCATGCACTTTCTGATGAAAAACATAAACTGCTGCAAAACGGCATGGATGATTATGTCACCAAGCCGATTCAGATCGAGCAGATTATCCAAATTTTGACGCACTGGACCACCGAGCATTTTAAACGGATTCCGGTACTGGAACGTGCCAATGTGATTGATGCTCTGGATCCGAATATTCTGGACTGGCAGCAAAGCCTGCAACTGGCAGCCAATAAGGAGGATCTGGCGGTAGACCTGTTACGCATGCTGGTAGACAGCTTTGCAGATGAACTCGATGAAATGCAGCAACTGATTGAACTGGAAGATTTCCCACAACTGGAACATGTGTTGCATCGTCTCTATGGCGCGACCCGCTATGTCGGTGCTCCTACTTTGCAAAAAGTCACCGGTGGCCTTGAGCAGTTCGTTTCTACCTTGCGTAAAGAGCGCCGTAAGGCCGATGAAAGCTTTGTTCAAGAGGTACTGAAATATTTTGATGAACTCAAAGCCGTGGTTGAACAGGTTGAACAAGCTGCCCAGCAAATTTTGAAGCAACATTTAAATTAAACCTCTGAAGCTGCTCAGTTCTTAACTTACTCAAGTGTGACTGAGCTGTCATGCAAGCCTAAAGGCTGCATGCTATGCTCAAGCCAGGAAAAATAAGGAAGAATGCCATGTCACTCGTGCGCTTGGAAAAAAATAACGGCATTGCCACTGTTACATTGAATCGTCCGGATAAACGCAATGCCATGAGCTTTGCCCTGCTGCGCGAACTGGTAGCGACTGCACAGAAAATCAAAAAAGATAAAAGCATCCGTTGTGTGATTTTAACGGGTGAAGCCCAAGTCTTTAGTGCCGGTATTGATCTGGCCGATTTAAATAATCCTAAAAATCGTGCTTATGCTGCCTGGGAGCTGATTCGTCCGGGTCAAAGCCTGTTTCAAAAAGCATTTCTGGTCTGGCAGGAATTACCGGTTCCGGTGATTGCCGCGATGGAGGGCTTCTGTTTTGGTGCCGGGATGCAGCTTGCCCTGGCCGCAGACATACGCATTGCCCATCCTGAGACCAAAATGTCAATTATGGAAACCCGTTGGGGACTGGTGCCAGACATGGGACTCAGCCGCTCACTGAAAGGCCTGATTGGTATTGATCTGGCAAAAGAGCTGACTTTGACTGCCCGGATTTTTGAGGGCGAATATGCCAAAGAAATCGGTCTGATCACCCATGTCGATGAACAGCCACTAGGAAGAGCACAAGCCTTGGCTGAAGAAATGCTGCAACGTTCCCCAGATGCGCTGATGGCCTCTAAATTTGTACTGGATGCCATGCAGCATCGTCCGAACAAATCCCTGCGTATGGAAAAAATCTGGCAATTGAAATTGCTGCTGGGTAAAAATAGCCAGCTGGCCCGTAAAAAAGACAAGAACCCAGAGGTTCAGTTTGTACCGCGCCAATATAAATAAGTCGAGTCTGAGTCAAAGCAAGGAATAAGAGAAAGTATGCAGTTGAATCGCGATACTAAAATTGCCTTTTTAGGTATGGGGCTGATGGGCACTCGTATGGCCACACGTCTGCTTCAGGCAGGTTTTCAGGTGGCGGTTTGGAACCGTACATCATCTGCCTGTGAGCCCTTGCTGGATCTAGGTGCAACTACGCTATCTTTGGATAAGATTACAGATTACCCGGTGATTCTGACCTGCCTGGCAGATGATCAGGCAGTGCAATCTGTTTTTGCTCAGATCGAACCGTATTTGCTTACGGAGCAAGTGATTGTAGATTTCTCCAGCCTTTCAGTACAGCAAACCCAAACACTTGCAGCACAAGCACAGGCCAAGAAAGTAACCTGGATTGACTCTCCGGTTTCAGGCGGTACCGCCGGGGCTGAACAAGGCAGTCTGGTGATTTTTGCTGGTGGTGATGCCACGACGATTGAAAATCTTAATCCGATCTATGCAGTACTTTCACAACGCGTGACCCGCATGGGTGATACGGGTACCGGTCAGGCGACTAAAATCTGTAATCAGCTGATTGTGGCTGCCAATAGCACCTTGATCGCAGAAGCGGTCGCCCTTGCTGGACTTGCCGGGGTGGATACACGTTTACTGGCGCCTGCGCTGGCGGGTGGTTTTGCTGACTCCAAGCCTTTTCAGATTCTGGCCCCCCGTATGGCCACGCAAACTTTTGAACCGGTGCAATGGAAAGTGCAGACTTTATCCAAGGATCTGAATAATGCCGTGCAACTGGCACAAAGCTTTGACCTGGATGTTCCGGTGGCGACTCAAGCTTTAACGCAGTTACATGCTCATCAAGCCCAAGGCTTTGCCGAAGCAGATCTGGCTACTGTAATCCAGCAACTAAAACATTCATAACGCTTGATTGATGCGGCCTTGAATATTGAAGAGAAAGACATGATTAAACTTGCCGTCAACCTGTCGATGATTTTTACCGAAGTGCCGCTGATCGAACGTTTCGCGCTGGCTCGTGCACAAGGCTTTAATCATGTGGAAATCCAGTTTCCTTATGAACTTACGATTGGCCAGATTCAAAACCAGCTCAGCACCCATCAGCTAAACTTGTGCCTGATTAATGTACCGGCAGGTGATTTAATGCAGGGCGGTCATGGTCTGGCTGGCATTCCAGGACAGGAAATCGAGTTTCGTCATGCGGTTGAGCAGGCCATCCAGTATGCCACGACGTTGAATGTACCCCGGGTCAATATTCTGGCAGGAAAACAGCCCTTGGACTGTGATCTGTTGCCCTGCCTGAATACGCTGGCGAGTAACCTGAAAATGGCCTGTTCAATGCTGCTTGAGCATCAAATTGAACCGGTCTTTGAAATGATCAATGGCATCGATATGCCACGTTTTTTGATTCAAAATGTTGCTCAAGCACAGGAAATGCTGGAAGCGGTACATCATCCGGGCTTAAAAATGCAGTATGACTGTTACCACATGGCAATGATGGGCGAAGATGTACTGGAAACTTTGCAAGAAAATATTGCCTCGATTGGTCATATCCAATTTGCGGATTGTCCGGCACGGCATCAACCCAATACGGGTTCAATTCAATATCATGATATATTTCAGTGGTTAAAACATAGTCAATATCAAGGTTATGTCGCTGCCGAGTATAAACCTAGCGGACATTCCAACGATTCCTTTGACTGGAAAGCTGAGTTCTTTCCGGAGCATGACTGAGTGGACTGCGGCTTCATTTGAAATTCAGGACTAAAACCGCTATATTAGACCATGCATAATTGTTAGGAAATTACACTCCCCATGAATTTAGAACCATCGCCCAGCGCTTCTAATTCTCACGATCTTACTATGAATTCAAATTCTCAAGCTGTACAGGACTGCTTAAAAGTCGTACATGCTGCACTTGAAGATGTAAAAGCAAAAGAAATTGTTGAGCTTGATGTCAGCGGTATCAGTAATGTGGCTGATGCTATGGTCATTGCAAGCGGTACATCGACACGTCATATCAAATCATTGGCCAATAACGTTGCTGAAGAAGCACGTAAAGCTGGCTTCCGCCCTCTTGGTATTGAAGGCGAACGTGATGCTGAATGGATCCTCATCGACCTTGGTTATGTGGTGGTTCATTGTATGCTTCCAACAGCGCGTAAATTCTATGACCTAGAAAGCTTATGGCGCAATCCTACAGATACTGAATCTGTAGCGTAAAAACCGAATATTCAAAAAAGCGACCTGTGTAGGTCGCTTTTTTATTGCCTGTTCATCTAACTTTATAAGCATTAATACAACTCAATCTGTTCGCTATTTTTTAATTTCCATCTTGTCTTATGCACCGATTTGATTGGTATTTTAGGATCAATTCATCATCAACATAGACGTTCGATGATCACTCAATCATCCTTTTCCCAAGATATAAAATAAAAAATCCCCCTTTATTAAAAGGGGGACTTAGGAGGATTCTAATGATTTAGATGATTAGTGACCCGTACCATTAATGGCTTTAGTCATATCTTCCACCACTTTCTTGGCATCACCAAAGATCATCATGGTCTTGTCATTATAGAACAAGTCATTGTCGAGACCCGCATAACCGGTTGCCATAGAACGCTTGATCACCATAATCGTACGTGCCTTATGGGCTTCCAGAATTGGCATACCATAAATTGGCGATGTTGGATCATCTTTCGCCGCAGGGTTCACAACGTCGTTCGCACCAATCACTAGCACCACATCTGTTGCCGGGAAGTCCGAGTTGATCTCATCCATTTCCAGGATGTCTTCATACGGTACGTCCGCTTCAGCAAGTAGTACGTTCATATGACCTGGCATACGACCTGCTACAGGATGAATCGCAAAACGAACCGTTACGCCCTGCTCTTTTAGCAAGTTAGCCAATTCTTTTACCGCATTTTGTGCACGGCCTTGCGCCATACCATAACCCGGTACAATCACCACGCTGTCTGCATTTGACATCAGGAAGCCTGCATCATCTGCCGAGCCAGAACGGTGATTACGTTGGACCTGTTCACCTGCTCCTGCTGTCGGCGCAGCTGCACCGCCCATCGCACCGCCAAACAAAACGTTGATGATTGAGCGGTTCATCGCTTTACACATGATGTAAGACAGAATCGCACCTGAAGAACCCACCAGTGAGCCTGCAACGATCAACATGTTGTTTTCTAAGGTAAAACCAATACCAGCTGCTGCCCAACCTGAGAATGAGTTGAGTAGCGATACCACCACTGGCATATCACCACCACCGACTGGTGCAATCCATACCCAGCCGAATGCCAGCGCAAGGCCTGTCATCGCCCAGAACGAGGTCATATTACCCGTCAGGAAGAAGTGAACACCAAAACCTAACATAGCAATAAAGATGATCGCCTGAACCGGTTTCACCCATGCACCTGAAATGGTTTTTGCCCATTTCTTTGCAGCCAGTTTACCGTAAGCAAAGACTGATGCTGTAAAGGTAATCGCACCCACGAAACAGCCCACAAACAGTTCAAATAAATGAACACGGCTCATTTCATGGAAATTGACACCATTGGCAGCCAACAGGTCTGGACCTAGTTCAATCAATTTGTTGTTGTGAATAATGGCAGCGACAGCAATCAGGACCGCAGCCAGACCCACTAATGAGTGCATTAGCGCCACAGTTTCAGGCATCTGCGTCATTGGAACTGTACGTGCACGGGCGATACCCACAATTGCACCCAGCACCATTGCACCAATAATCATCCAGACAACCGGATTCTCAGCCACAAAGAAGGTGGTCATGACCGCAATGGCCATCGCGATCATTCCGTAACGGTTACCGGCAATCGCAGTTTTAGGACCTGATAAACCACGTAGCGTCAGGATAAAAAGAACGGCACCAATCAGGTAGAACCAATCCGCATATTCTCGAATCATTTCCATGGATTAACCCTCTTTTTTCTTTTGCTTAGGTTTAAACATTTCCAGCATACGTGCAGTCACTGCAAAGCCACCGAAAATATTGATACTGGCCAGGAACACCGCAATTGCACCAAGCACGCTCACCACATTAATGGTCTGGAAATCTACGCTACCTTCAACGCCGATCACCGGCAGACCAACAGTCTGAATCATTGCACCGACAATAATGATCGATGACAAGGCATTGGTGACCGCCATCAACGGCGTATGCAATGCTGGTGTTACACCCCACACCACGTAGTAACCTACGAAAATGGCAAGGACAAAAATCGTAATTGTTTCAACCATGAGTCTTCTCCTTAACCACGTTTCAGCAGCACTTGGCCGCCATGAGTGACAAGTAGGGCTTTTTGAATTTCTTCTTCTTGATTCAGGACAAAATTCTTATCTGCATCAAATAATGTTTCCACGAAGTTAAATACGTTACGAGCGTATAAAGCAGAGGCTTCAGTCGATACCGTCGATGGAATATTTGGAATGCCGAGAATTTTGACGCCGTTGTCGGTATGCACGGTTTCGCCACATTTTGAACCTTCGACGTTGCCGCCAGATTCTACTGCCATGTCCAGAATCACTGAACCCGGTTTCATTTTCGCAACTGTTTCAGCACGGATTAAACGCGGTGCATCACGGCCCGGTAAAAGCGCTGTGGTAATCACGATGTCAGCATTTGATACCGCTTTATCAACAATTGCAGCCTGATCGCGGATGTATTCTTCACCCGGCATCCAGCCATAACCATTTTTGGCAGCATCTGCAGCTTTTTGCTGCTCTTCAGCAGACATCGGCACGTCTAGCCATTTACCGCCCAGAGATTCAACCTGATCTTTGGCAGTTGGACGCAAGTCCGTGGCTTCAACGATGGCACCTAAACGTTTTGCAGTGGCAATCGCTTGCAGACCCGCTACGCCGACACCCATAATCACCACACGAGCCGGTTTAACCGTACCCGCAGCAGTCATCAGCATCGGGAACATGCGCTGGTATTCAGCCGCAGCCAAAAGCACCGACTTGTAACCTGCAAGGTTGGCTTGAGAAGACAAGACATCCATGTTCTGCGCACGAGATAAGGTTCGTGGCAAAAGTTCCAATGCAAATGCAGACACGTTTTGTGCCGCGAATTGGTCAAGCTCAGTATTACGGTAAGGATCAAACATTGCCACGATAGTGGTATTCGGGTTGAGTTTTTGAATTTCCTCACCTTTCGGTGCACGAACTTTTAAAATCAACTGACTGCCGGTGTAGGCATCATCCGTAATTTTGGCACCAACTTGTTCATAGGCACTATCGATATAGGCAGCTTTAACCCCTGCACCACGTTCGATAATCACGCTATGTCCTGCGCTGATCAATTTCTTTACTGTCTCTGGCGTCGCAGCGACGCGATTTTCACCGACAACAGTTTCGGCTGGAATTCCGATCTGCATGAGCGTTCCTCAAGCTAATTTTTCTTAAGTAAACATCGTGTAAAACGATGCTTCCCCTCAGGATGTGTTCTTGTTGAATTTTTGGATTCTAATCAAACTGTTTGAAATTACCACCTACTATTTATTTAATAAATACCTATATTTTGAACTGATGATTCATAAAAATGATGCTGCAATAGCACATTTATTTAATTCAACGGCTATTCATATTCGATGCTTTTATAAACGATATTCATTCCGCTGAATGAAATATCCAGATTTTACTGGTGTAAATAAGCGCAGATTTCTGATTTATTTTGTTACATTGATGATTCTGACAATGATTGCTGTATTTCCTGATTTAGAAGCAGACTTTCAATTTCTCTAGTCCCTATAGATAGCGGCACTTTAGCTGCGCCGTTTTTTTAGTTTTGACTTTTTTGACAGATTTAGCACTCAAGCAAGAGCACTGTTTTTAGACGTTAAAATCGTATTTTATGAAATGATAGAATTTGATTTGAGCAGATCTTCATCAGACACAATTAATAGATCTGACAAAAAGTAATCGCCAAAATTTTATAAGACTCAGGTCTCAAACAGTCAGATAAAGGGTAGAAAAAAAGCTGGATGACTATTTATTATATTAATGTACTGAACTTGATTCAAAATGGAAAATCTCATTTTCGCACCAAATTTGCGCAATAAAATAGAGTAAATATTCCACTTTTTTGACCTCAGTGCTCTTTTTTATTGTTTTTACTTTAAGCTGCGCTTTAATGAAGCAACCCCATCATTAAAAGATAAAAAATTCTGTAAATATTCACTCATACTTTCTATTTGAAATTGCACTTCTTTCATTAAGCTGCCTGAGTTCTAACAATTTTCAATGCTGGCAATATTTCTCTACTTTTAAAGCAAGAACTTCTGGCCTATAGTGCCCTCAATTTGAACATTATTCTCATTCCTCATTTCAATTCTTCCGGTCTGAATACAAGGTTAGCCCTATGCACACGCCTCTCGATATTAGTCAAAATAAGCCCTTATTATGGCTGATGGCGATTGCATGCGGTTTATGTGCCGGCGCGAACTATTATTGCCAGCCGTTGATTTCATCGATTCAGCAGTATTATCAGGTACCTGAATCACAAGTGGCACTTACTGTCACTTTTGCTCAAATCTCTTATGCCCTGGGCCTGCTGTTTATTGTGCCTTTAGGTGACATGCTAAATAAGACTAAACTGATCCCTTTCCTCATGCTGGGTGCCGCAGCAGGTTTATTTATTTGTGCTAGTGCTGTGAATCTGCCAATGCTCTGGGTCGGCACTATCATTGCCGGACTGTTTTCCGTGGCTGCACAGATTCTGATTCCCTTGGCCACCATGGCGGTCAAACCGGAAAAAACCGGAGAAGTGGTGGGCTTCCTGATGAGTGGCTTGCTGGTTGGCATTCTACTCTCGACCAGTATTGCCGGATTATTTTCCGACCTGTTTCACTGGAAAATGATTTATATCGTCAGTGGCATAAGCATGCTGGCTTTAAGTTTTTATTTGAAAGGAAAACTACCGAGCCTGCCACGTCTGAGAATTAGCTATACAGCAATTTTTAAATCTATGGGAATATTACTCAAGCAGGAACCACGACTGGTTTTTCGTTCACTTACAGGCGCATGTGCTTTTGCTGCTATGAGTATGTTGTTCTCCACCATTGCTCTGCTGCTAACGCAGGAACCTTTTCAGCTTTCTGATGTCATGGTTGGGCTGGTCACGCTGGTGGGTGTATTTGGCGCACTTTCCACGCAGTTCATTGGCAAATGGGCCGATCGTGGCCATATCAGAACACTGAGCTGGATCGGCTGTTCTATTCTGATGGGAAGCTGGTTATTTTTATACTTTGGTGCAGTATCTTTGCTCAGTTATATTCTGGGTTATGGACTGATAAATCTTGGGCTCGCGATTACCCATAGTTGTAACCAGAACGTGATTTTTCGCCTGCGCCCGGATGCCAAATCACGAGTCAATTCACTCTATATGACCTTGTATTTTATTGGCGGTGCCTGTGGTTCAGCCTTAGGCGTATATGCCTGGCATCATGGTGGATGGAGCATGACCTGTCTGGCAGGACTCGGGCTAGCTCTGTGTGCCACCCTATTCGCCCTGCTGGATCAATGGTATCAGGCCAGAACAACTGCATAAGTATTTTACCTCTATTTAGCTGACTTGCGCCGCCGGATAATAAGGCTTATTCAGATCAAGAGTTTGTGAATTTTCTAATAAAATACAGATAAAAACCGGCAATAAGGCTGCCAGAATCCGGCAGCTTTCCTCTAATGATTTATAATTCAACGAGCTGTGATACGTGGCGCCACCCTGCATTATCTGATGGTGCAAGGTAGATAAACGTTGAAATATTCCAGCTAAAATTTCAACAGAATTTCGTTCTTTTAAAGCCTTCTCTATATTCTGTTTCTGTGTTTCCAGATCAGCTTGACAGCTTTCCAGACTAATTTTCTGATGACGATAATCCCAAAAGCTTTGTTCCACATAGGGATTGGCCAAGAGTGAGCAGATCGGCTGGCTGTATTTTCCCCAGAGAATATGATTAATTTTCTGATCCAGATCCTTTTGGCAGAGTGTTTCCATAAACTGATGCAGCTTTTTCTGATCTTGAACCAGATCACACTCATCTGCATAAATCGCCTGAAAGCTGATCCACAGGCTGATAAACTTAAAATCCAGATCCTGATCCAGGTCTAGCGATTTTTTAAACCAGCCTAAGCCCCGATGAATTCTTAGATTAAAATGTGCCGAATTTTGTGCTTTATGGCTTTTATAAATCTCCTCCAATAACAACATGATTATTCTCCTTATTTCTAGCGTTTTTATATTCATCTTTCTCCTATCAAAATATACCATTCCAACCTGACTGGGAATTCCAATTTTATTTCTTGTTTCATTCCCTGGATTTACCGGGCTAGCTCAAGTTCGCCGGGTGATTTTTCTGATTTTATGCTAGTATTACGCCCTCTTTTTGCGACGTCAGCAGATCCGGTTTAAGCCAAAAACCAATAACTGAGTGATCGCATGAATTGCTTCTTCTTTCTTCCATTTCGTTAAGGCGTGATTTTGAATGACTGATCTGACCACCATTGAAAATAAACTTCAACCACGAATCAGTGTTGCGCCGATGATGGATTGGACTACCAAAGACTATCGTTTCTTTGCCCGTCTGTTTAACCCGAATGTGATTATGTACACCGAAATGGTCACCACGGGTGCGATCATTTATGGCGATGCCAAACGTCATTTGGACTTTAATACGGAAGAGCAGCCAATCGTTTTGCAACTCGGCGGCTCGAATCCAAAAGATCTGGCAATCTGTACCAAGATGGCGCAGGACTGGGGCTATAACGAAGTCAATTTAAATGTAGGTTGCCCAAGTGACCGGGTACAAAATAATAAAATTGGTGCCTGTCTGATGGCGGAGCCTGATCTAGTCGCAGAATGTATTGCTGAAATGCGTCATGCGGTGGATATTCCAGTGACCGTAAAACACCGGATCGGAATTGATGATATGCAATCTTATGAAGAGATGCTGCATTTTGTCGATACCGTGGCCAAAACCGGCTGCAATAATTTTATCGTGCATGCGCGGATTGCCTTATTAAAAGGTCTATCACCTAAAGAAAACCGCGACGTGCCACCCCTACGTTATGAAGATGTCTACCGTTTAAAACAGGATCGTCCTGATCTGCTCATCGAGATCAACGGCGGAATTAAAACCTATGCCGAAACGCTGGAACATCTCAAACATGTGGATGGCGTGATGATTGGCCGCGAAGCCTATCATAATCCTTACTTACTGGCTGAACTGGGCCAGTTATGGAATCTGGATGCACCAGACCGTTTTGACATTATGCAACAGATGCTGCCTTATATTGCCCAGCGCATGGCCGAAGGTGCACCTTTATCCATTATTACCCGTCATATTTTAGGACTGTTCCAGAATTTGCCGGGTGCACGTAAATGGCGTCAGGCTTTAAGCGGTGGTAATGCCAAAACCTTGAAAGATGTAGAGACTGCACTTTTTAATATTCAGGAAGCGATGCAGCGTACCGAAGATTATGTACGTGAACATCAACAAGTTGAGTCCTAAACACAAAAAGCACCAATGATCGGTGCTTTTTTATAGCGATTGCGCATGAGTTATTGCGTATACGCCGTGATATTGCCGACCGGAATTGGCTCTTCCTGATAAGAAACATCTTGTAATGCGGGTTCAGCCACTGGTGTAATCAGAGAGCCGGAGACATTCTGGTTCGGTTCATCTACAGGTTCTAGATCATCCAAGGCTGAGGCCAGTTGCTGTAATTCTCGATCCAGTTGCTGACGATATTTTTCAATTTCAATTTCATCAATAAAAGCAAAGGCATCATCTTCAATCGACCAACTATATCCCCCATCCACCTTAAAGACTTTTACATGAATGGGATATTCTTCACCCTGATAATTCAGATGAGAAATGGCCTGAAACTCATTCCCCTGACGCTGGACAATTTTGACCTTTTTCACGGTAAAACGATAGTGTTGATAATCTCGATTGGAATTAAATTCACGTTGCATCTGCGTTTGAATATTTCTGGCCAGTTCATCCATCGAGACAAAATAACTGCATCCAGCCAGACAGGCGACCATCCATAACATCATGATTTTTTTCATAGCGCCCCCTCTTTTTTTCTTTCCACTTCCTGCTTATAGCTGATATACGCAGTATTTTTATCTTTGCTTATTCTGTGACCCATTTTATGCTTTTTTGCAAAAACAATAAACAAACAGCGCTTCGATTAAGACTAAATATTTATGGTTTCTATGGTTTTTTTGAATTAATGATAAAAAATCAGCCATAAAAAAACCCTGATGGATTCAGGGTTTTTTCGATACAGATCGTTTTAAAAATCATCATCACTGGATGGATCACGATGCAGGGCATCATGAATAGCTTCGATCAACTGCTGGGCAATTTCCTGCTTGGAGGCTTTTTCCAGATCGCGTTTATCCAGCTGATAATGCTCGGCAAAGAATACTATCATGGCATTTTCATCCGAAGCAAAACCGATATCCGTACGTGAAACGTCATTGCAGGCAATCATATCCAGCTTTTTCGCGACCAGCTTTCCGGCAGCATATTCTTCAATATTGCGGGTTTCTGCAGCAAAGCCGACCATAAATGGACGTTTTTCCTGCTGGGCAATGGTGGCGACAATATCCGGATTTTTCACCAAGGCGACATTCAGTTCATCACCGGCTTTCTTGATTTTATGCTCGGCTACTTCTGCCACACGATAATCGGCTACTGCAGCTGTCGCAATAAAGATATCGCAACCATTTTCCAGCATTTGCATGCTTTCATTCAGCATTTGTACGGCAGAAGAAACATTCTTACGTTTTACGCCATTCGGGGTATCCAGACTGACCGGACCTGCGATCAGGGTGACATTTGCTCCGGCTGCATAACAGGCTGCAGCCAGTGCAAAGCCCATTTTCCCGGTACTGTGATTGGAAATATAACGCACCGGATCAATCGCTTCGCGAGTCGGGCCTGCGGTAATCGTGACTTGTTTACCCGCAAGCAGGCCAAATTTTTCCGCAATCGCACGTTGAGCTTTATGAAAATATTCAGTCACCTGTCGGGCTAAATCTTCCGGCTCAGGCATCCGGCCCAAACCTACATCCCCACAAGCCTGTGAACCCGCGTCCGGCATGATCACATGCACACCATCTTCGATCAGTGTCGCAAGATTACGCTGCGTTGCTTTGGCTGCCCACATTTGCTGGTTCATGGCAGGTGCTACCCAGACGGGTGCTTTTGTTGCCAGATATAAAGTACTTAAGAGATCATCAGCCAGACCTGCTGCGAATTTTGCCAAGGTATCACAGCTGGCCGGTGCTACTAGCAACAGATCTGCCCAACGTGCTAGCTCGATATGGCCCATACCGGCTTCTGCTTCAGTATCCAGTAATTCGGTATGTACGGGATTGCCCGATAAGGCTTGAAAGGTTAAAGGTGTAATAAAAGCCTGTGCACCGTGAGTCATGACGACCCGCACATTAAATCCGGCATCTTTCAAACGGCGGACCAGAATTGCACTTTTATAGGCAGCAATACCGCCAGTGACGGCCAAAATGATATTTTTATGAGGAATTACACTTAGATCAAAGCTCACGAACAGATTACCTCGCTGTTGCAGTGGGGCTCACAATAGCATTAAATAATCGCATTCCCAAGAGATCGGCTTGCGGGAAAACTGATAATTCATAATAAATAAGTCTAATAACTATGCAATTTTCTATTAAAAACTGGCCGGAACAAGAACGGCCGCGAGAACGCCTGATTCAATATGGCGCAGAAAGTTTATCCGATGCCGAGCTACTGGCCATTTTTCTACGCTCCGGTTCACAGCAGCATTCGGCAGTTGATCTGGCGCGGTTGCTGATTCAACATTTTGGTCATTTGACTGCACTACTGGATGCGCCTTTACAGGAAATCAGCCAGTTTCATGGCATGGGCATCAGTAAATATACCCAACTGATGGCCGTCAAGGAACTCGGACGGCGTTACATTGCCGAGCACCTGAAACAGGATGCACTGGAACTCACCAATTCCAAACGGCTGAGAGATTACTTACGTTTTGAACTGCTCGGTGAAACTCAAGAAGTGTTTGCCGTGCTGTGTCTGGATGCCAGTCTAAGAAAAATTGCCTTTAAAAAACTGTTTTATGGCTCCATCAATGCATGTGATATTTCCATTAATCAATTGTTGCGTTATGCCATTAGCCAACAGGCTACTTCCATTGTGATTGCACATAATCATCCACTGGGCCGGCCCTCTCCATCCAAGGCTGACCTGGCATTGACCCGTCAGATTCAACAAGCCTGCCAGCTGGTAGATATTCATCTGATTGACCATTGTATTATCGCTTTGGAGGGCAGTTTTTCCTTTGCTGAGCAGCAACTCATCAAACCAGAAATGCAGTATTGAATAGCACTTGACAAAGCAGGCACAACTCCACAAGATCATGAAAAAAATTGTGATGATTCCAATAAATGATCGTACGTGACCAGCCAACTGTTTTTAAACTGCTGTTTTCCTGGCGAGGGACGATTTTACCTAAAGTTTTGCCACCTTTGGGCGTGGTAATGCTGATGTCAGCCATCATCGGTGGCTTATCACATATTGGTTATTTTCATTTTCCAGAATTACCCCTGGTCGGCTTTACCCTGATTGGAGTGGTACTGTCGATCTTTCTCGGATTTAAGAACTCGGCCTGTTATGACCGCTGGTGG
Source organism: Acinetobacter sp. TWP2-2-3 (assembly GCF_049896445.1). Classification (GTDB taxonomy): domain Bacteria; phylum Pseudomonadota; class Gammaproteobacteria; order Pseudomonadales; family Moraxellaceae; genus Acinetobacter. The sequence continues at coordinate 15,802 of NZ_JAFCUI010000012.1, read as the reverse complement.
GAAGCGCGCAAACTTTGGGGCATTTTGATTGCCAATTCACGTCATTTTGACCGTGATTGCCGGATGCTGTCTCAAGGTCGCCGTGAACGTGTAATTCAGCATGTGATTGTCTTTGCCAATGTCCTCCGTGACCGGCTACGCCATCAGACAGCCAATCCGACGGAACTTGTGGAAACCAGCGGCATGAGCCAGCAGGCTGTGACCCAGCTCTATCAGCAGGCCAATGCGCCGCAATATACCTTAAGCCTGATTCAATGGGAGTTAATGCAGGCGCTCAAAGAAGGTGAAATCTCCGACATCATCTATATGCAGATGAATAATCATGTAGCAGAACTAAGTATTGTCCAGACTGGTTGTGACCGGATTGCAACAACGCCTTTGCCTTTTGCCTATTCGGTCTTGCTCAACCGCACCGTCTATTTTTTCTGTTTTATTTTGCCTTTTAGTCTGGGTTCAACGCTTGGTCTGTTTACGCCTTTGCTGGTCGGAATTTTGGCCTATACCTTTTTGGGACTGGATGCTTTAAGTTCGGAAATTGAAGAGCCTTTTGGTACTCAAAGCAACGACTTGCCTCTGGACTCGATGGTGCGTACCATTGAAATTGAACTATTAGGAACGTTGGGTAAACCAACGCCACCACCGATTCAGGCCAAAGATCATAATTTGCTATAATTTATAATTCTTTCCTCGCCCTTTGCTATTAGTAGCGAAGGGAAAATCTTCTCTCAAATGAAAAAGATCGAGGTAAAGGAATGACTAAACAAAACTCTCCCAAATTCCGACCTGCCCCGGTTTAAGACTCGGGACATTACCGAGTTTAATCCAGGGCATATGATCGCCATGAAAATCACTGCCAATCGAAACTTTAAGATCATGTTCAGCAATCATTCGATCCACCATCTGCCGGGTGGAACTTGGCTCAATTGCCGGGGGTAGTTCCACCGCATCTCCACCGAACTTGGCAAAGATTTCAATCAGGTAGCGGATATTGGTCGCAGATAAATCATATTTGGTCGGATGTGCCAGCACGGCGAAGCCGCCACTTTCATGAATCACCTGAATCGTGTCTTCAAGACTCAAGCCATCAAATTTGACATAAGCTTTCTTGCCTTCCTTGATGTATTTATCAAAGGCCTGTTGCGGACGGGTCACAATCCCCTTTTCTACCAGCGTTTTGGCAATATGTGTCCGTGTCACCCGATCAGGGATATGGTCGACTTTGGTCAGTACATCAGCATAAATATCCTCCCCAATTAAAGGAACCAGCAGATCACAAATCTGTTTAGAGCGTTCAGCCCGGATTTTCTTTTGCTGATTGAGGGCTTTTTGTAAAGGCTCAGGATTTTGCATATTTAGCGCGACGATATGCACGCCATAGTTTTTTTTGGTGGCAGGACGTGACCACTGGCTGGATATTTCTACCCCAGAAATGATCTTAATCTCATGATTTTTAGCGGCTTCCTCAGCCAATGCCAAACCGTCCATGGTATCATGATCCGTCAGGGCCAAAGTATGGACGAGTTTTTCCACAGCCGCTTCGACCAATTGCTGAGGACTGAAAGTTCCATCAGAAATATTACTATGTGTATGTAAATCTACGCCGTGCATCTCTATACTATGACATTTATTTGATCAGATTTAGATACTCTAACATGAAAGCACTTTTAGACTTTGTGCCACTCATTATTTTCTTTTATTTATATAAAACTGTAGATCCAAAAGACACTGACCATCAATTGCTGCAATTGATCGGTTCTGCGGGGGGTGTCGACAATAATAATATTCTTGTTGCAACCACAGGTCTGATTATTTCCATGCTGGTCGTCTATGGTGCGTTATTTGTCATGCAAAAATTCCGTCTGGACAAACAGCAATGGATTGTCTTGTTTATGACGGTGATTTTTGGTGGCATCACCCTGATCCTCAGCGATGATTTTTATATCCGTCTAAAAGCCGTGTTACTGAATCTGGTCTTTGCCGGGGTCTTTTTATTATCCCCTTGGTTTAGCAAGGATAAAAAGCCTCTGATCCAGCGGTTATTTGGTCCAGTATTCAATCTAAGCGAAAAAGGCTGGTTCAAGCTGAACTATGCTTGGGTTGCCATGTTCGTACTGATGTCATTTCTGCATACCTTTTTCGCCTATTTGTGGATGGATGGAAAATATTGGGGTGAATTTACCGCATTCGGTGACATGATCGTGATGTTTTCCTTTATCATTATTCAGTTTATTGTATTGCGCAAATACTTTAAGACCGCTGAATAAGTCCAACTACAAACGATTGAGAGTCATCATGCCATTATTCGTCGTTAGCTGTACCGATCGGGAAGGTACAGTTGAAAAACGCCTCGCGATTCGTCCACAACATCTTGCACGTCTGGAACAGTTAAATGCTGAAGGCCACCTGATTGTTGCAGGTGCCATGCCTAAGGATCCAGCCAATCCACAGGCCGGTTTTTATGGCAGTACCATTATTGTCGACTTTGACAGTCGTGAAGCGCTGGATACATGGCTACAGGATGAACCTTTCTTAAAAGAAGGTGTGTACGAACACATCGATGTTAAACCATTCAATAAAGCATTCCCTCAAGGATAAGGTTCATGCGTGTTGTTACTGCCAGTATCATTGGCCTATGTTTTATGATTTCTCCAGTATGGGCAGTCGAAGTTGCGCCTGCTCCTGTGACTCAGGAAAATCAGACAGCACAACCTCAAGGGACAGCGGTGACTTCCCAAACCCAGTCTACGCTGAAACCTGCCATTATTCCTGCCGTAGCATCTTCTGCCCAGCCGGTGCCACCTGCCGAGAATAAGCCATTAACTGCAGAAGAAATCGCCAAGCTCAAAGCCCAGCAAGATGCCAAGGTGAAAGCTTTGGTCAAAGATCAGGCCACCCGTTTGCAGCAACTGGAAAAAGCCAATCTGGAAGCACTATCGCAAAATCAAGAATTACAGCTCAAGAATGATAATCTTGGGGTGCAGGTACAGGTGCTGCAAAGTGAACGCAGTGCGCAGATGTTCCTCTACGGCGCTGCAACATTGGCAGTAGGTGTGCTGCTGGGCTTTCTGATCGCGAGCTATGTTTATACCAAACGTCGTCGTCAATGGTAAGCTATAGCCCTTCCCGATATCTTTAAGGTCGTACCCGTTTTGTCGCACGCAATTCAAACTGCCGATCTGGATTGGCAATTGGTGGATGGCATTGATGTGCCTATGTCCAAGCAATTTGGTGATGTGTATTTTTCCAAAGACAATGGCTTGCTGGAAACCCGGCATGTCTTTTTAAATGGCAATGATCTCACGACGCGTCTGGCAGATTTAAAACCTTTTGAATATTTCTGTGTCGGTGAAACGGGTTTCGGTACTGGTTTAAATATTCTGGCCTTGTGGCAGCTCTGGCAACAGGTGCGTCCGGATAATCACAGTCATCTGCATGCGATTTCAGTTGAAAAATTTCCTCTTTCCAAAGCTGATCTGATTCGAGCCTTAAATGCCTGGTCAGAACTCAAGCCTTTAGCGGATCAACTCATCTCTCAATACCCGATGCCAATTGCCGGCTGTCATCGCCTCAGTTTTCCTGAAGATCGATTCAGTCTGGATCTATGGCTGGGTGATGCATATGATGTTTTCCCGGTAATAGAAAAAACTGCGCCGGTGAACGCCTGGTTTCTGGATGGCTTTGCGCCTTCCTGCAATCCGGATATGTGGGAAGAAAATGTTTTAAATAATATTGTGCGTTTATCCGAGATCGGCACCACTTTCGCCTCTTTCAGTGTTGCTGGCGTTTTAAAACGTGGCTTAAAAAATCATGGGATTTCAATTTCCCGTCCACGTGGTTTTAAGCACAAGCGTGAAATGCTGAAAGCGATCTGGAAGCCAGCTGAAGAGACTGAAAGTTCATTAATACAAGAAATCACTCAAAAAAAAACTGAGCAAGATACAGAGACCAATATCAAACCTCGCCAAATCGCTGTAATTGGCGCTGGAATCGCTGGTTTAAGTACGGCCTGGGCATTCGCTCAACGTGGTCATCAGGTTACGATTTACGACCAGTCAGCGCCACTCTCAGGAGGTTCTGGCAATCCACTGGCTTTGCTCAATCCCAAACTCTGTCCAGTTGAGCAAAGCGGTGAACATCTGATGACATTGGCTTGGCAACATGCCTTAAATCATTATCAAAAATTTAAAGCTTTCCGCCCGATTCAGGTCAATCAACTGGCCTTAAAAAATCCTGAACAGCTTTTAGGATTGGCAGACGAATATCCAGAAAAAATTCTTACTGTAAAAGATACAGAAGATCAAGAGGTTCAAACCGAATTTCCAAGTTTAAAACTGTTAGAAGCTGGTGTGGTTTCACCGCCTCAATTGCGTGATGAAATTCTACAGAATGTAAATATCCGATATCAACAGGCCAAAATTAGCCATATTGAAGCTACTACAAAACCTCAGCTATTTTCAGATGAACAGGATCTAGGTGAATTTGATCATGTGATTGTCTGTACTGCGCGAGATACAACACAATTCTTTGCAGATTATCCGGCTCTGAAACCGATTCGTGGACAGGTCAGTTGGCTCAACAATAAAACTCAACCTTTAAGCCAAAATACAGCCTATAGCTACGGTGGCTATTGTATGCAGCTGGATGCTGAACATCTGATCTTGGGTGCTTCTTTCTATCCAGGTCGAGATGATATCGAGGTGTTAGCAGAAGACCATGTACACAACTACGAATTGATCCACAGTGTATTCCCAGAATATGCACAGTCATTAGCTTCTACCGATACCTGGCAAGGTCGTGCATCGGTACGCGCGCAAAGTCAGGATTATTTTCCCCTACTGGGTAAAATGAAAGCGGATGAGGAAGTTTATAGCTTTGCTGGTCTCGGTTCTAAAGGCTTTCTGTTTGCGCCGCTCTGTAGTGAAATTCTGGTAGCCCAGATTCTCTGCGAAGCCTGTCCGGTGCCATCCAGTTTAGTAAAAAAACTCAGTGTGACCCGTTTTCAAAAGAAAGTGAAAATGAAGAAACCGTATTTTAAGCTACAAGTTTAATTACCATTTTGAATGATTCCCCCCTAAATCCCCCTTTAAAAAGGGGAACTTTTCTCCACTTTTATGAACAAATAGAATACATGTAGCTCCTCCCTTCAGAAAAGGGAGGGATTAAATCTCACCCATTAAAAAAGCGCCTTGCGGCGCTTTTTTTGACAGAATGCTTATGCACCCTGTTCAAGCGGTAAGCCTGCATCACGGGCAGCACGAGTACCACCCATCAGAATGACATATTCACGTGAGCCGTCAAAACCCTCTAGTTTTTCCGCAGCACGTGGAGCTTTACTGCCCCCACCACACAAGATGTAAATGGGTTGATCCGCTGACACCTGAGTTAGGCTTTCTGCTGAAAGATCGTTAATGGGCTGATTCACCGCCCCTTTCACGTGTGCTTCAGCATAAGCACTTGAATCGCGTACATCCCAGATAATTGCATTTTCTGGGAACTCAAATGTTGTAATTTCTTGTTTACGGATCATTGCGCACTCCTTTGATGTAAAACAACACTTGGCAAATGAAGAAAACATCCCTAGCATCTCAGATATTCTTTCCCTTTGTAAAGGTCTAAACTATGCCTTCTTTCGATATTGTTTCTGAATTAGAAATTTTTGAAGTAAATCATGCAGTTCAAAACACCCAAAAAGAAATTGCGACCCGCTTTGATTTCCGTGGTCAGGACGTTTCTATTGAACTGAATGAAAAAAACAAGGAAATCAAAATCTCGACTGAAAGCGATTTCCAGTGTGAACAAGTCTATAGCATGCTGGAAAGTCATTTCTTTAAACGCAAAGTCGATATTCAGGCGCTTGATCCACAAAAAATGACGGCTTCTGGCAAAAATGTGATTCAGGTCATCAAGCTTAAAGATGGTCTTGACTCAGATACCGCAAAAAAAATTAATAAAGCCATTAAAGAAAGTGGGATTAAGGCGCAATCTTCTATTCAGGGCGACAAGATTCGTGTGACTGATAAAAAACGCGATACATTGCAGCAAGTAATGGCATTCTTGAAAGAACAGCAATTTGGTTTGCCTTTACAGTTCAATAACTTTAAAGATTAAGACAGCAACGTCTGTAGAAGGAATTATGGCAAAGAACAACCGATTAGCCAGATTAGTCAAAGCCACTGCACGATTACCGCAAGGCATTCGTACTGCTTTGTTAAGTAAAACTTTTGGCCGGGTGGTCCCGATGGTCGGCTCTGCCAAGATTCGTTATGAGGAAATGAGTGCGTCCAAAGTGGTAGTAAGTATGGCCAATCATAAAGCCATGCAGAACCATATCGGACAAATCCATGCATGTGCAATGGCCCTGCTGGCAGAAACAGCGACCGGCTTTGTGACGGCAATGAATGTTCCGGATACAGCAATTGTACTGATCAAAAGCTTAAAGGTTGATTTTAAGCGCCCGACACGCGGTGCCATGACTGCTGTTGCTACGCTCACGTCGGAGCAGCAAGCCCTGATGCAAAACTCGGATAAAGGTGAAACCCTGGTTCAGGTCACCGTCACGGATGAATCAGGTGAAGCCCCCATTCAATGTGAAATGCTCTGGGCTTGGATTGCCAAGAGCCAGCTCAAGAAATCATAATTTCTTCTTTTAGACAAAAAAATCCCAGACATTAAATCTGGGATTTTTTATTTCAAGTCATCATTGTGCTGTTTGCGATTCTAAAAGCTTCTGTTTCGCTTCTTCTGGAATCAGACGTTTGTTGCCTTTGACATCTACAGCAACAAAGGTAAACACACCTTCAGTTACCCGAATTGGGGGGCGTGAATCATCATGGCTATCCCAAACCTCGATTTCCATCTGGATAGATGTCTTGCCAACTTTGAGAATTTTGGTATAACAACTAATCACGTCTCCGACTTTTACCGGTACCAGAAAAGTCATCTGATTAATCGAAATCGTGGCACAACGTCCCTTTGAAAATCGTTCTGCGTGAATCGCGCCTGCCAAGTCCATTTGTGAAACGATCCAGCCACCAAAGACATCACCACTCCAGTTGGTATCTGCAGGCATTGCGATCGTCTGTAGGGAAAGAATCCCCTCTGGTCTTACTTGAGAATCTGACACTTTCACTCCAGGCATTTGAATTAGGGTTGGGTATTTAACTGCTGATCAAGCCATTTTTGCAGCTCGCTTGACCGTAATGCACCGCTTATTCTAGCAATTTCGTTGCTTTTATTCATCAACACCAGCGTCGGAATACTGCGAACATTAAATGCCGAACTTAAGCGAGGATTCGCTTCTGTATCAATTTTTGCAAAAACCACATTTGGATATTGCTGGGCGACAGTCGCAAAATGCGGTGCCATCATTTTACAGGGACCACACCATTCTGCCCAGAGATCAATCAGGATTGGCAAGTCACTATGCGTGACAAACTGGCTGAAATTCTGCTCATTCAGCTCAATTGGTACCAGTGGAATCAGGGCTTGATGACATTGACCACAAGCAGGGTTGGCAGTGAGTTTATCTTCAGGGACACGGTTTTTGGCCAGACATTCCGGACATACAATAATCATCTAGCGCACTCCAATATGTTGATGTAAGAATTCTAATTGGGTCGAAACTGCTTTTTCAAACCATTCCCCATGATAAATATCAAAATGCCGGATATTCCACTCATGATATTGCACAAATGGTGCAATATTGGTCGCAGTTTCCCGACTCGATTCAATGGGAATCAGACTATCCAGTTTTGCCGCAATAAACAGGACTGGAATGTTAATCTTTCTTACTTTCTGAATTGGCCGATAACGCATCAGCTGAAAGAATGCCCGTGCAGGAATGTGACCACTCCAGTAATAATCCGGATTGACAATCGACAGATAACCTTCATAACTGTCCTGTGTCGGCATAAAACATAGCTCATGCGGATCAACTACAGGTAAGGTTTTTGGTGCCATACCAACCTTGGCCCCCATATAATCCTGACTGGAAACTTTAAGCGCCTTGGGGAGTTGCTGTAAAGGATATAGTTGGGCACTTTCAGCCCCATCGACAAAAGGCACCTGTACCATCGCCGCCTGAATATTTTTCAGCTCTGCTGCAAGTGTCAATACATGCCCACCACTTAAGGCCGTACCCCAGAGCACGATCCGTTTACTGTCAATCGATTTGCGTTCCTGAATATGTCTGATCATGGTTCGCCAGTCATCGAGCTGGGCATTGATCGACACCAGTTCACGTGGACGCCCAGTGCTGCCGCCCCAATAGCGATAGTCAAATAAAACCACCGCATAGCCGGCACTGGCAAAACGCTGGGCATATTGCACCAGTTTAAATTGACGTAAGGCAGCCAGACCATGAGCCATCAGGATTACGGCCGGTTTTTCTATATTTTTAGGCCGATAAAAATCTGCAGCAATCACTTCCTGACCGCTTTTGACATACAGTGGTTCAACTGTATAAGCCTGCATACGCGCTCCATTGCGTTATCTTATGGTTATCATCATTTATAAAAATTTCAGAACAGGTTCAGCATGTTTTCAGCTTAATGCTATCATAAAGCATATCGATATAAATGAAATGATGGAGTGGCGTCATGAGCGAAAATGTAGGTTTTGCTGGTCAAATTGGTCCGGAACACGTAACTCAAGTGGTTGAGAAAGGTTTTAAATCGATTATCAACAACCGTCCGGACATGGAAGGGGGTTCCGAGCAGCCGACCAGTGCACAAATCGAGGAAGCTGCACGCAATGCCGGTCTGGATTATGTATTCCAGCCAGTAGTAGCCGGTCAGATTACTGAGCTTGATGTACGCACTTTTGCCAATCATTATAATGAGTTACCAAAACCGATCTTGATGTTCTGTCGTACTGGAAACCGCTCGAATAACTTATATCAACTGGCAAAACAGATGGACCTGCTGGATGATTAAGTCGTTCTGGAAAGGTGTGGTACTGGCAACCTATTTTAGCTGTATTACACCTGTTTTTGCTGCAAATGATCTTAGCCGTGCGCTGACCTCTACGGTGAGTGTTACGGGGCAAATGACACCAAGCAAGTTTCAGCAATTGATTCAGCAAGGTTTCAAATCTGTGATTGTAAATCGTCCTGATCAGGAAACTGGTAATAGTGTCACGGTGAGTCAATTACGCTCCATTGCAGAGAAATCTCAAGTGAGTGTGATTTATCAGCCTGTAATGAATGGCCAACTTTCTCAGGCGAATATTGAAGAATTTGCTCGATATTATAATGAGCTGCCTAAACCGATTTTGATGGTTTGCCGAAGCGGCACACGTTCGGTTGCTTTGTTTAATCAGGCTAAATCTCAAGGATTGATTCATGAATAAAATTTTGGTCGTGTTATGTCTAAGCTTGACCTTTGTCGGTTGTAGTTCAATGAATTTGAAGCCGACTGTGGGTGTGAATGTGGGAACATCAATTTAAGTTTTTAAAACTTCAGTCCCCATAAAAAACAGCGCCGAAGCGCTGTTTTTTAATTACCTTAATTACAGTTAGTAGTGATACCGTATGGACTGACCTCGTTTGGAGATGTTGTACCATCTGTAGAGTAATCTGTTGATAATGATGGTAAACCAAGATCATAAGTTGTACGTGTTGGTAAACTCGCTATCGTAGAAGATGCACCAACTCTTACATTTAGCCATTGAGCATAATTTTTTGGATAACGAATACTAAAATCAAATTTACCTTCTGAATCCGTAACATATGTTACAGTATTAGCTAATGCAGCACTCGACTTAGTAAAACTTACAACTTTAACTGGCACCCCATTTACTGCAGTTCCATCAGCGCTAGCAGCACATGAAGTGACATTATTAGTAACCGTTGGGAATAAAGTGTCATCGTTAGGATCGTTTGGTGTACCATTATTATTAATAGCAATATTATTTAGATAATATTGCTGATTACCAAAGACCCATTTCATTGCTGGGTCTTGTGTTGGTACAGGTGCTAATGCCCATAAATTGCGCCCTTTAATATAAGAAATTGGGGTAATATCAAGTGTTACTTCTTGATTTGCCAGTGGTTTACCATCGAAGTCAATTACGCTTGCAGATAGATTTCTTGTGTAATAAACATTACCACTTTCAGTTAAAGAATAAACCTCAATATTATTAACCGCAATTACAATCGATGCTCTTGGATTTTGTACTGCCGCCTGAACAATATCCACTTGGGTTACTTGAGTCGCATCAATAAAGCCATTTTCTGTAAATTTCGCTGTTAAACGTAAATCTTCATTTGCAAATGTTGCGGCATCATAATTTCCATCTCGTTCACGCTCATCTACTTGTACTTTAAATACGGCTTGTCCGTTGGCATCTGTGGTTAAACCTGATGCTCCTACAATTATTGCGCCGTTAAGTGCAAAATTCTCAATAGCCAATTCAACGTACTTATCAGCTACGCCACCACCATTAGTATCAACCAAAGTCACAGTAACATCCGTGATATCATTACGTACATTCATGATTGGTTTAGCAGCTGCAACACGTAGACTATAACGTGCAGGCTGTGGTTGAGGTGTTGGAGTCACAATAGGTGCAGGTGTAAATGCTGTTAAATGGTGTATTTGAGTTACTGTACCTGCTTCATTAGTATGACTTGCAGTTAGCTCGATTCCACTTGCAATCAATAAATCAGCATCAACTGTACTTCCATCAATCTCAACCGAGAAGAACGCATTACCGTTTGAATCCGTAATCACTGTTTGAGGTTCGCTGGTATTGGTTGGATGCCCACTTCCTGGTGTACCAATAATTAATGTAGCTGCGTTATTTGCAGACAGCCTTACTGGCTGATTACGAACTGGCTGGTTATTTCGATCTAATAATGCAACAGTTATAATTGAACGGTCACCGGCAGTGCTTAAATTCGCTTTAGAACTCAGTATTGTTAAGTGATTCGTGTTAATCGCTTCAGTTACCGTAAAGCTAAGCGTAGTTTCAAGCTTTTCACCTTTAGGGTTAGTGATAATGCCTTTAACCTGAATACCCTTGTCTAATAAAGCTTGTTTTGCAACAGCTGAAATATCTTTAGGTAATGTAAGAGTTACTGGTAATTGTCCATTAGCTGACGTAGAAACTAAATCTGCACTCAGTTTCACACCAGCTGTAATTGCTTCAGTATTCAATGCCAAATTCACAGGATAAGCTGAATTTGCTCCAAGCTCGTCCTTAACGGCTACTTGCACTGTATAGCTCTTACCTAATTCCAAATTAGATTGATCTGCTGTTAAACGTAAGTTTACAGAATCCTTTGGAATCTCAACTTGAATTGAACCGGTTTGCTGTAAACGGTCATTCGGGTTATTTAAACTTGTGCCGACTACCGCAAAAACGATACCATTTTTAATCAAGTTTGCATCGTACGCACCTTCAGCAACTCGAACAGTAAATTCTGCTTCACCATTGCTGTTGGTTACAGCCGAGTTAGAAGATAAAGACACACGTGAGCTAGTTAACGAAGATAAAGCAATTTGAATTGGTGTATTTGGAATAATGGCATTGTCTTTATCTTTCGCAACAACTTTAACACGAACTTCACCACCCAACACTGACACAGTTTGAATATTACCTACATATGCAATATCAAGACCTGCAAGCTCTGGTAAAACGACTGGTGGTTGTGCAACATCAACTTTCTTTGTAACAGTAAATGCGGAACCATCTGTACGAGTTGATTTCACGACTACCGTTAAACCATTCGCAATTAGATTCGTGAGTTCAGTTACATTGCTCGCTTTTACTTTAATTGTAAATTTTGCATGACCATTTTCATCTGTGCGAATAGCTTGCGTAGAAACGTAACTCACACCATTATTTAATGCTGCATCATTTAAACCAATACTGATCAGCTGATTTTTAAGTAATTCGCCATCTGTACCTTTTGCGGTGACATTAACAGTTAATGTTTGCTCTTGACCAACTGTTAAAGTCATGTCTCCCAACATATCAACAGTAAAATGATCTAGATCAATCACACCTTGCTCTGTCGGTGCTTTAAAATTCAAACGCAATGTTTGTGTCTTACCATTTTCTGAAGTCGCAACTAACGGTACACCTTGAATCGCTAAAGCAGCTTGCTCAGGCGATAAATTCGCCTTGTAAGCAAGAGTAAAAGTGGCATAACTATCGGCTTCAGTCTGTTTAGAAGACTGACCTGTATGACTCAAGCCTAAATCTTGCAACTGTTCATCACTTAAAGACCCTGCAATATTCAAAGACACAGTTTCGCCAATTAGTGCACTACCGTTTACACCGACTGCCTTCACTTTAACTGTGAAAGTTTGAGTTTTTGTATAATCAAATACCGCTAGTTTTGGATCTGTCGAAGAAGTGATTGGATCTATAGCTAAATAGCGCGTCGCTTCTTCAGAAACTTCTTCATTAGCAACTGTAATAGCAATAGAATTGCTTACACCATTATCAGTCGTAAAATTAGCTTTAATTCCTGCTTTTACCAATGCTTCTACTGCAGCAGGTGTTTGGGCATTAGTCTTAATATTAAAAGTGGCAAACCCGTTCACCAAGTCTTTTTCCGCAGCCCCATCCAATGTTACACCATTTGATGTTGCCTCAGCATTTAAGTCAAGTTTAACCTTACCTTTAGTTGCTGCTAAGCCTTTATTATTAATTGCCTTAACAGTTACAGCAACTGAGTCATTTTTTGCATTCACTTTATATGAAGATGCAATTTCTAAACGCTGAATAGCATCGGCATCTGAAGCATTTGTATTTTCTGTTACTACATCAACAATAACGCTACCAGACTCAAGGTTAATACCATCTGTATAGGTTGCACTTAACGAAATACCTGTGTCGGATAAAGCAAGTGGATGTGTAACATCGGCCGTGCTAATCGTAAATTCTGCAATACCTTGTGCATTCGTTTTAGCAGTCGCATTATTGAGTTTAACGCCATACGCGAGCTCATCCTTTGTAAAGCTCAAACGAATCTCTTTTCCACTTAACGGCTCATGTTGATCATTCTTTGCTAATACTTGGATTTTTACAGGTGTTGTACTTTTCGCAGCAACAGCCTGATCTGGCTTAATTACTGAGAGAGTTGAGACAATCTGAGATGTGTCTTTAAATGTTAAATTTGCTATTGCGGTTTTTTCAGCTTTATGTTCATCAACTAGCAAAAAACTTAATGTTTCAGACTTACCCGCGAAAGTAGCAAGATCAGCTGATGTAAAATTACTACTCACTTTAAGTGTATATTTCACCTCACCCTGAGCATTTGTTTGTTGAGTTGCTGCGCCATTAGTGATAATAAATTTACCGCGCATCGCTTCAGGCATATTTAAAGTAACAGACTGATTCGCTTTAATACCACCCTTAGCATCTGTTACAGTCGCAGTGACATCAACACTGCCATTTGGTAAATTTAATACTGTGCCCTGGGTCACATTGATTCTATAGTCACTGACAATCGTACTACTTTTCTTAATATTTAAAGTGTAGGGAATACTAACTGAAGTGCCGTCAACTGTAGCAGTTAGTTGCACTGAACCTTCAGCTTCTGCCAATTCAGGTACATTAATCTCAAAAATAGCTACACCATTGGTGCCTGTTGCAACCAAAGAGTTAGTGCTGGTTACGCCAAACTTATTTGTCGCAATTGTTAAGCGAATATTTTTGTTGGCAATACCACCATTGTCAGCATTTAAGGCTTTGACCGCCAAATAAACTTTTGAATTATCTGGTGCAAGTTGAATTTCTTGACCACTCGCATTCTGTAGAGCTCGAGTTAAATGCGTTGCTACATTTGACGTTTCTGTTTCTGACTGGTTATTATCATTTGTATTTCCTCCTTCCGTATTACCGCTAGATGAACCATTATTATAATACCCATCACTACCGCCCCCTCCACAAGCAACCAAAGAAATTGAAGTTGCCAAGATTGTTGTATTGACCCCAAGTTTTTTTAAATTTATAAACAAACTCATGATTTTTCCCACTGCATATAATAGTTAAGCTGCCATCAAGTTAGTCTTCTGGCTTTTACACAAAATTTACTCAAATTAGCAAAAATAAGCAATCTAGTTACATAATTTACACCAGAAACATTGTAAACCATAAATATAAATAATTATGTTTTGAGACTTGGTAATCATCCTATGTACGACCTCATCATTATTGGCGCAGGCACTGCAGGAATCAGTGCTTATAACGAAGCCATTAAATATACCCAGAATATTTTAATTATCAATGATGGCTCGTGGGATACAACCTGTGCCCGTGTAGGTTGTATGCCAAGTAAATTGCTAATCTCCTCTGCAAATCGCATGCATGATATTCAAACTGCTGAAGAACTTGCTTTAAAGCATAACGCTGTCATTGATACTTCAGATGTTATGCAACGTGTGCATGTCCTTAGAGAACGTTTTATTCGTGCAACCTTGAAAGGTGTCGATCAATGGGACAGCTCACATAAAATTTCCGGAAAAGCCAAATTTATTGATCCCCAAACGATCGAAGTCAATGGACAATCATATCGGGCCAAAAGTTTCATTGTCGCTGTAGGCTCACGCCCCAATATTGATGAAGCTTTAAAGCAAAAATTAAAAGAAAAATATATCACTTCCAATGAAATATTTGAATTTTCCCAATTACCTAAGTCTTTAGCAGTAATCGGGAGTGGAATCATTGCAATTGAATTAGCTCAAGCCATGCAACGACTGGGTGTACAAACCACAATGTTTGCGCGTAGTCAAAAAGTAGGTGCTTTAACTAGCCCGATCTTACAAAAACTAGCCCAAGAGCAATTCAGTAAAGAGCTCAATATCAAATTTAAAACCTTACCAAATGAGATTGAGATCCAAGCTGATAAAATAAAGATTAATTTTACAGAAAATGATCAGACTAAGAGTATTGAAGTTGAATATGTTTTAGGTGCCACAGGTCGACAAAGCAATATAGATCATTTGGGCCTAGATCAACTCAATTCAACATTCAAGGACATTAAAAACCTTCCTATCGATAAAGAAACCAAACAACTTGCAAACCTACCTATATTTATAGTCGGTGATGCCGCACCTGATGCACCCATTCAACATGAAGCCGCGCATGCGGGTAAACAGGCGGTTTATAATTGTTTAAATTATCCGGATGTAAAGCCTATTCCTGCCTTAACTCCATTAGCGATTGTATTTTGTCATCCTGAAATGGCGATTGTCGGAAAAAGTTTTAAACAGCTAGAAGATCAACACGTCGAATTTATTGGTGGATTCGTCTCTTATGAAAATCAAGGACGTGCACTGGTTCTAGCAGAAAACTCAGGTGGAATAGAAGTTTATATTGATAAGAAATCAGGTAAATTATTGGGTGCAGAACTTTTCTGTTCCCAAGCAGAGCATCTGGGCCATTTACTGGCTTGGATGATTGATGCCGATCAGGATGTTCACCAGATCCTAAAGAAACCTTTTTATCACCCTACGCTAGAAGAAGGTCTTAGAACTGCCTTTAAACATGCTCGACGTCAGTTTGATGCATTGCTATAAAGAAACTGAAATCTATTAAAAACTTACTCTTCGAAGTCGGCTACTGCTGAAGCCTAATATTGAGAATATGTAGAATATTAACTTTATATATCTCAAATACAAAATGATGATTCTACGCATAAAAAAACACCCCCGGCCTTATGGTCGGGGGTGTTTCGAATAATGAGCTGGCGATGACTTACTCTCACATGGGTAACCCCACACTACCATCAGCGCTAAGAGGTTTCACTTCTGAGTTCGGGAAGGGATCAGGTGGTTCACTCTTGCTATGG
>NZ_JAFCUI010000011.1:0-80546 GCF_049896445.1 Acinetobacter sp. TWP2-2-3 | reverse complement strand
AAACCTCTTAGCGCTGATGGTAGTGTGGGGTTACCCATGTGAGAGTAAGTCATCGCCAGCTCATTATTCGAAATCCCCCTCCGCCAAGGCAGAGGGGGATTTTTTTATGCGTGGGATTTAGTGGAAAGCTTAGACACTAATTCTTTATTAAAATAAATTCTATTTATAATTTTTAAAATATATTTATTTACTTTTCTATGCTGAATTTAGACCAGAAACTCTGTATCTTGATGTTAATTTGGACAATAAATCAGTATGGAGAAGATAATGTTGTCGCAATTTAAAATAAAAATTCTACTCAGTTGTTGTGCTTTAGCATTTACTGCCTGTCATGCAGAGAATCCATCTTCTAGAAGTACTCAAGAGACATCTACATCAGCTGCCAAATCGAATGCAGTCTCTTCAAGTTTGCAAAAATATAAGACTGAACAGGTTGCTCAATTTAATGAGCCGTGGGCGATTACTACTTTAAATGATGGCCGACTATTGATTACTGAGCGCAAAGGAAAATTGCAGCTCTTTGATCCAAAAACCAAGAAAAAAATTGAAGTTAAAGGTATACCTCAAGTCGCATATGGAGGCCAGGGTGGCTTAGGTGAAGTAGCCTTGCATCCAGATTTTGCAAAGAATCGGTGGGTATATCTGAGCTATGCCGAACAAGGCCAAGGCGGATATGGTGCAGTGGTGATTCGTGGCAAACTGGACCTAAATCAAGCCACTCCTCAACTCACACAAATTGAACGGATCTGGACGCAAGTTCCGAAATTTTCAGGCCAGGGACATTATGCCCATCGGATTATATTCGGGTCGGATGGTAAGTTATGGATCAGTTCAGGAGAGCGTCAGCAATTTGATCCTGCACAGGACATGCAATCTAATGCCGGTAAAATTATTCGCCTGAATGATGATGGCTCAATCCCTGCCGATAATCCGTTTATGACTCAGGGTAAAATTGCCCAGCAGGTCTGGAGTCTCGGACATCGTAATCCTCTAGGCATGGCTTTTGATCCGAAAGGGCAGCTTTGGGTGATCGAAATGGGACCGAAAGGCGGCGATGAACTGAACAAGATTGTCAAAGCTAAAAATTATGGTTATCCGTTAGTGTCTAATGGCAATCATTATGATGGCAAGCCCATTCCTGACCA
Source organism: Acinetobacter sp. TWP2-2-3 (assembly GCF_049896445.1). GTDB lineage: Bacteria > Pseudomonadota > Gammaproteobacteria > Pseudomonadales > Moraxellaceae > Acinetobacter. The sequence continues at coordinate 79,401 of NZ_JAFCUI010000011.1, read as the reverse complement.
CAGTACCCGACCTGAATTTGAAGCCCCGGCACTGGATTGGACTCCGGTAATTTCTCCTTCAGATTTAATATTTTATACGGCTAATGTCTTCCCGCAATGGAAAAATAAGGCGATTGCGACCGGTCTGTCTTCCAAGGCGATTGTGATTGTGGATACGAACAAGACCCCAGTGAAAGAAGTTCAGCGTCTGGATATGAAAGAGCGGATTCGCGGGGTTGCTCAGGCACAGGATGGTTCACTGTGGGTGATTCAAGATGGTCCGCAAGCAGCTCTGTTAAAAATGACAGCACCTTAATCCTCTGCTTTTAGGATGCTTATCTAAATATGAAATATTGAATAAGCTGACCATCTGAATAAAAATCTTTTTAAGCTGATGCTGGCATGAAAGAAAAAGGCCTCTACATCCTGTGAAGGCCTTTTCATATTCTGTTAAAGGTATAATGTCTGTTATACCGATCAGCATCCTGCTACGTGAATTTTTTTATTTTTCTTACAAGACTTCCTGTCTTGGTATGATCTGAATATAGCCTGAAGCGATACAACGCAATAGGGCAGTTTAACTGCATGGATTGTAGGTCAAAGCCGACAGCCAAATTTTAAAAAGATAATTTTAAAAATACTGTTTCAAAATGATCATCTGACCAAATCATAAACTGCGGTGATGATTTTGCTGTATGTTAGCGAGAGAAAACTCTTTTGATATGCATCAACTGATATAAATAAAAACGTCCATAAAATAATAAAAAGGAAACTCCTATGCCTACGATTCAAATTGAAGTTCGGCAACAATATCCTCAAGCAGTTGAGGAACAATTGCTTAACAGCGTATTTCATTGTGTGAAAACTGCCTTTCAGCTGCCTGAATATGATCGTAATATTCGTCTGGTCGTGCATGAAGCGCATCGTTTTCATTATATGAGCCATTTAGCTCAGCCTGAATATTTTACCTTGATCAGTATTGACTGTTTTGCTGGCCGCAGTCTGGAGACCAAGCGCAATTTGTATCAGCAGATGGTCAAAAGTCTCGGAGAAATCGGCATTCCTGCAGATTATATTCTGATTCATCTGAGAGAAAGTGCACTAGAAAATTGGGAGATCCGGGGAGGGCAGGCCGCCTATGATGTTGATCTCGGCTTTAAGGTTGATGTTTGATGCATTCCGATCAGTAGTCACGTTAAATCTAAAGTTTAAACAGAAAAGCCTCAACATCCTGTCGAGGCTTTTCTGGATTTGCTTCTCAGATCTGACTCCTGTCTAATCTGTCAACGTCCTGTTGATTGGCGCTTTTTATTGTTGTCGTATCGCTTTGCAGACTTCCTGTCTGTCTATGTACTCACTATAGCCTCGCATAAAACAACCGCATAGCGGCTAAACTCTGCGCTGCATGTAGGCTAAAACGTACAGGGCTGTCGTCCAGTCATTAAGCACTGACATATTGAATCAGTCTATCCACCACAGCTTTTAAGTTTTTATTATCAAATTCATTGCCTTGGAAAGAATAATCTTTATTGCGCGCAAAGATGTCCCGGATTTCAATCACGGCATTGGTATCCACCAGTCCAAGTTGAGTGCCGACTTGACGAATCTGGTCAATCGAACGTGATCCGTTAGTCGCACCATAACCAATATAAGCTGCTGGTTTGCCTTGCCATTCCTTGCCGAGATAATCCAGAGCATTTTTCAGGGCAGGGCTATAGCCATGATTGTATTCAGGCGTGACAAAAATAAAGGCATCGCCAAGCGCAATCTTGTCGGCCCAGTCTTGCTGTTTGGGCTGATCATAAATCCCGGTCAATGGGGGATGAGCACCAGAAAACAGCGGAAGATCCCATTCTTTTAGATCGACAATTTCAGTTTCCAAAGTGCTAAAGGCATAACTTTTAATTTCCTGCAGTACCCAGTGCGCCACTTTAATCGCAGTACGTCCCTCACGAACACTCCCAACCACAATATAAATTTTCATGTTTCATCCTTTCTTCGGGTCTGATCATCAAATTAATCAGATTTCAGGAAGGTGACTAGAGATGATTTGTATCCGGAAAATAAAAAGCTCCCGAAGGAGCTTTTTTAAAATCAGTTAATTAGCTGAGGTTTTACATCAGTTTAATGCCTTGCTGACCCGCAGGTGTCACTTTAAAGATTTCCACTTCAAAGGTGATGTTTTTGCCTGCCAATGGATGGTTAAAGTCCACTTCAGTGATGTCATCATTCACCGATCTCACCACGCCATACAGGGTGGCTTTGGCTTTGTCTTCAAACTCGATCATGTGACCTTCGATCGGACGTTCTCCGAACTTCACCGTATCAAATTTCTGGATGTTTTCTGGATTCCATGGACCAAAAGCATCTTCTGGCGGCAGGCTCACCGTACGACGGTCACCGGCACGTAAACCAAACAATGCTTTTTCAAAACCAGGCAGTAAATTGCCATCACCAATCACCAGGCTGACCGGTTCTTCACGGCTACGGGTATTGTCAATTTCCACGCCATTTTCGATTGCGACAGAAAAGTGCAGCTCGACTTTAGAACCGTCTGCAACCCGGGTTTCTTCGTTAGGATGAATAAAATCAGTCATGTTGTGCTTGCGCCCGTTGAATTCGATGTTTTTCTAAGAAAAAGGTATCAATCAGCATCAGAATAGTGCCTACAGTAATAGCACTATCTGCGATATTGAACGCAGGGAAGTGGCTGTTCTGGTAATACACATGAATAAAATCGACTACATAGCCGAGGCTGACCCGGTCGATTAAATTACCGATGGCACCACCCAGAATCAGGGCAATCGCCAATGGTAAAATTTTCATGTCTTTTGGCATGCGCATCAGCCAAAACACAAAGATTACAGACACTAAACCTGCCAGTGAAGTAAAGAAATAGCGTTGCCAACCACCGGCATCGGACAGGAAACTAAAGGCAGCGCCATAGTTATGTAGCAGTGTCCAATTTAAAAAGGGCAGCACAGGAACAGGATCTGCATAGTTCAGATTTGTCACTGCAATCCATTTGGTCCATTGATCCAGAATGATCGCCAGAATGGCCAGTCCAACCCACCATAAATTATGTGGATAGAACTGGAATAAGCCCTTTTTGGTGTGGGTATTAGGCATATTTTCTCTCTTCGCCTTGGCCTGTAGGAAGGTTGATGATACAACGACCGCATAGACCAGGATGTGCAGAATGTGTATTTACATCTGGTAATACATGCCAGCAACGTACGCATTTTTCGCCATCAGCTGCTGAAACTTTCACATTCAAGCCTTCAAGATCAGACGCTTCACCTTGTGCTGCATCAAACTCATTGACGATCACTTGTGATGTGATCAGTACGAAACGAAGCTCATCACTTAACTTATCTAGCACTGCTTTTAATTCGGCATTTGCCCAAAGTTCAACTTTGGCAGACAAGTTAGAACCGACAGTTTTCGCGGTACGTGCAGTTTCAATGAATTTGTTTACTGCAGATTTCACGGCAATGAGCGTTTGCCATTCAGCTTCAGATACTACATTTGCAGTTGAAGCCACAGGAATATCATACCATTCAGCCGTGAACACGTATTTCTCTGATTGCTCAGGAATTAACGGCCAAGCTTCTTGTGCAGTGAAGCTCAGGATTGGTGACATCCAACGCACGAATGCTTGTACCAAGTGATACAACGCAGTTTGTGCAGAATGACGTGCTTGCGAATCCGCTTTCGTGGTGTATTGACGGTCTTTGATGATGTCTAAGTAGAAACCACCCAAGTCATTGATACAGAAATTAGTCAGAGCAGTCGTTACGATATGGAAGTTCATATCTTCGTATGCTTTCTTAATGGTTTCTTGCACTTCAGATGCACGTTGCAGAATGTATTGATCCAGCGCGATCAATTGATCTACAGGAAGCGCATCTGTTGATGGTTTGAAGCCATTCAGGTTAGCAAGCAAGAAACGAAGCGTGTTACGGATACGACGATAACCGTCAGAGGCACGGCTAAAGATTTCTTTACCAGCGGTCATTTCATAACGGTAATCCGCAGAGGCGATCCAGAAACGTAAACCATCCGCACCCATATCTTTAATGATGTCTTGCGGCGTGATCACGTTACCGATCGACTTGGACATCTTGCGGCCTTTTTCATCCACGACGAAACCGTGAGTCAATAGACCTTTATATGGCGCACGTTCGTTAATCGCAATCGAGGTCAATAACGACGACTGGAACCAGCCACGGTGCTGGTCTGAACCTTCAAGGTACAAATCAGCAGGATCAGTCAGTTCTTCACGTTCACGCAGTACCGCATAGTGCGTTGTACCAGAGTCAAACCAGACATCTAATGTGTCACGAACTGCGTTGTATTGTTCAGCATCCGCACCGATAAACTCAGAGGCATCACGGTTATACCAGCCATCAATGCCTTCTTGCTCGATCAGCTTAGCCACTTCTTCAATCAGTTCAGGCGTACGTGGGTGCAATTCATTGGTGTCTTTGTGTACGAAGAACGGAATTGGCACACCCCAAGTACGTTGACGTGAAATACACCAGTCCGGACGACCTTCAATCATCGCCTGGATACGGTTTTTACCCCAGTCCGGTACAAAGCTTATATCGTTTTCAATCGCATTCAGTGCATTTTGACGTAGACCTTTGGCATCCATGCTGATAAACCATTGTGGTGTCGCACGGAAGATAATCGGGGTTTTATGGCGCCAGCAATGCGGGTAGCTATGCTTGATCACTACATGTGCCCAAAGCTTGGTTGCTTCAGTTAATGCTGCAATAATTTTTGGATTGGCTTTGTAGATGTGCTCGCCCGGGAAGATTGGCGACGTTGGTAAATACACACCATTACCACCGACTGGGTTTTCAACTTTCAAGTTATACTGTAAGCCAACTTTATAGTCGTCCACACCGTGACCCGGTGCAGTATGTACAGCACCTGTACCGCTAGCATCGGTGACGTGTTCACCCAAGATCACTGGCACTTGGCGCTCAGCAATTAAAGGATGTTGAAGAACTAAATTCTCAAGTTTTGCACCTGTGAATTCAGCAAGCACTTCAAATGCAGTAAAGCCATAACGCTGAGTTGCAGACTCAACCAATGATTTCGCAAGGATGAAGTTTTGTGATGCTTTGTTTTCACCAGTTGCTTTCACCAGTTGGTATTCAAGTTCAGCGTGGAGTGCAACCGCTTGGTTAGCAGGCATGGTCCAAGGCGTTGTTGTCCAAATCACGATATCCGTACGATCAGCGATTTCTACGCCGACACGTGCAGATAAATCAGCAAGGTCTACAATCGTGAAACCGACGTCAATTGCGTCAGATTTTTTATCTTCGTATTCAACTTCAGCTTCAGCGAGTGATGAACCACAGTCTAAACACCAGTTGACTGGTTTCAGACCTGGCTCGATATGACCTGCTTTCGCGATTGCACCCAATGAACGTACGATGTCAGCTTCTTGTTTGAAGTTCATCGTTAAGTAAGGATTGTCCCAATCCCCGAATACGCCCATACGTACGAAGTCTTTCTTTTGAAGCTCAACTTGGGTGTAGGCATATTCACGGCAGGCTTTACGGAAGGTAGATGCATCCACTTTTACGCCGACTTTACCGACTTTTTCTTCGACTTTGAGTTCGATTGGCAAACCGTGACAGTCCCAGCCCGGTACATACGGTGCATCAAAGCCATCCATGACACGGCTTTTGATAATGATGTCTTTGAGTACTTTGTTGACCGCATGACCCAAATGAATTTGACCATTGGCATAAGGAGGGCCGTCATGAAGCACGTATTTTTTCTTGCCAATACGCGATTCACGAATCTGCTGATAAATGTTGTCGGCATACCACTCTTCTAACCATTTCGCTTCACGTACTGCCAAATTTGCTTTCATTGCAAAGTCAGTACCTGGGAGGTTTAGCGTGGCTTTATAGTCCACTGCATTTTCAGGAGTTTGCTTATCGCTCATGCAAGTCGTCTTCCAATCTAATCAGTTATGTCACTGACACGTTTTACAATAAAAATATGGGATATTAAAAGGGAAATGTGGGGTGATTTCGACGAAACTCAAGCAGTTTCTCGACATCATCATCAATTCCGGCTTTTAGCGCTTCAAGCGAAGGATAGTCCTTTTCGCCATGTAAATAGTTTAAGAACGTCACCCGCATCAACAGGCCATACAGATTAGCAGAAACATCTGGAAAATGTACTTCTAATCGCCACTCTGGATGTGCTTGTTTGATGGCTGGACGTGTGCCGACATGACCGGCCCCAAACAGGGCAGTCGGGTCATAACCCACAATGCCTGTTTGCGTTGCAGAGTCGGCTTTTACTTTGTCTTTTAAGGATTGGGTTTCGCAAATGACCTCAACTCCGTAAATTCCCTTCAGGCAGGGCTTATGACGGTTAAGCCGTACATTAATGGTGGGAAAATCAATAGTTCGACCAATCTGATCGCCATATTGCACCCGCCCGGTAATGCTATAAGGACGACCCAGCAATTGTGCGGCCAAGGCTAAATCACCGGCTTGCAAGGTCTGGCGAATCCGGGTGGAACTGACACGCTCACCATCCAGAGCAATGGTATTTAAATTGGTCACTTCAAAGCCGTAATTGCGCAGGAATTCGCTGTTGCCTTGGCGGTTTTTACCAAAGTGAAAATCATCGCCTAAGACCAGATGCCGGGCATTCAGTTTTTCTTTTAAAATGTCGGCAAAGGCTTCTGCAGTCAGGCTGCGGAAAGTATGGTCAAATTTCGCCACCGCGATATAGTCCACACCCAGCTCAGTCAGGTATTCAACTTTTTCACGCAACGATGAAATACGCGGTGGGGCATCATAACCTTGAAAGTATTCAAGTGGTTGGGGCTCGAAAATCATCACTACAGATTTTAAACCCTGTGCTTCAGCCACCTGTTGCAGCTGACGGATCATCGCCTGATGGCCTAAATGCACGCCGTCAAAATTACCGATCGTCACGGCAGTTTTGGGTAATTCAGAATGAGAGGCTAAAGCATTTAGACGGAGCAGCTGCATGGGCAAATCAAGTGCTTAGAAATATCGAGAGGCTATATATTGCCATAATCTCGCGCTTTCGTCTTGCTGTTGTGTTTTTATGCAATATTTTTCTTGAAAATTCATCTTCCTTAGCATTGAGCAGTTTTGTTTTTGTACACATTGATCATGTCTGATCAGAGCACTGGTGCTTTTCATTCAGCCGCTTTTGTTTTCTAATATCAGGGTTTTTCTTGATATCAGGTATTTCGAATGTCCGATTTGGCGCTCATCATGGCTCTACCCAATGAATCCAAAGGCTTGTTTGAAGCAGAAGGCATTCAGGTACATTACAGCGGGATTGGTAAAGTCAATGCGGCTTTTAAAGCTTTTGAGGTGATTCAGAACACCGGTTGCAGAACCTTATTGAATTTGGGCAGCGCGGGAAGTTCGCATTTTAATGCGCATGAACTGGTCGAAGTCACGCAATTTGTACAGCGTGATATGGATGTGTCGCCCCTTGGCTTTGAGATCGGCATGACCCCGATGGATCAGCATTTCCCGGGTGCGATTGAGCTGGATTCTTTCTTTGACCATTTGCCGAAAGGGATTTGTGGAACAGGCGATAGCTTTGAAACCGGTATTTCAAAAGTGGCGTGTAATCTGGTCGATATGGAAGGCTATGCCTTGGCCAAAGTCTGTAAAAAGCTGGGCGTTCGGCTGATTGCAGTGAAATACATTACTGATGGAGCTAATGAGACTGCGCATCTGGATTGGGAAGAAAATCTGTTATTGGGTGCGAAAAAATTATTAGATTTATATCAAATGGTAAAATAAATAGGAGGGTCAAGTTTGCTCGGCGACCATAGCAGCTATGGTCGTGTGCCAATCAGAAGCGCTTGCTTATTTATCCGTGCGTGGAATCACGCCATATAACATCATATGTACCGTATGCTGGATAATGCGTTGCTGCATGCTGCGGTTACGCAAGGTTTTACCCGTGACCATTTCCATTTGGGTCGCAAAGTCTGCATAGTTCTGGGTAATCGCCCAAATATTCAGAATCAGTAACTCAGGATCAATATCTGCAGAAATCTTGCCTTGCTCCTGCCAGTTGGAAATCACTTTGGCTTTACGCTTGACCAGTTTTTTTAGCGGACCTTTTAAAATTTCCAGAATATGCGGTGCACCTTGAATCACCTCCAAAGCAAATAAACGGGATGCTTTAGGCTGGGTACGCGACACTTCAATTTTTTGCATCAAATAATTGGTGATCGCTTCTTCAGGCTCAAGTTCAGCTTCAAGGGTTTGTAAAGGCGCCAACCATTTTTGTAGAACGGTGGTTAATACCTCGACATACAGGGCTTCTTTATTTTCATAATAATAGAAAATATTTGACTTATGCATTTCTGCAATTTGTGCGATTTCATCCAGACTTGCCCCATTAAAACCATATAGGGAAAATACGTCTAGTGCAGCATTTAGCAGCTGATTGCGTTTTTGAGTACTCTTTTTTTGTTCCATTAGCAAATATAAAAAACAATGAAAAAGGGAATCCTCAATTGTACGGCAAATCATCAGATTTGTGCACACAGTCACAGGCTAATTTTTTGAATAATGATGATTTATTCTCTAGATCAATATTTAAAATAGGCTAAATGCATCTACACCACAAGAAAAATTCAAGTTTCTGAAAATACTTCATTTATTCATCTTTTTTCTTCATTAATTGGAGAGAGGAATAATACTGAAATGAATCTGATAAAAATGACCTCTTATTGAGATAAAAGTATTTTTTATAAGAATAAGACCCAAAACCATACTCGATTTTGGGTTGGATTAAGTATTTAGGTTGCTAAAACTGCCTGCAAGACCTGCTGTTCCAGTTCTGCAAATGCCACACTTTTTTGCCGGGGACGTGGCAAATTGACCTTAAATTCTTTGGCAATATGGCCTTTGTCCAGCAAGATAATCCGGTCTGCCAATTGCACTGCTTCACTGACATCATGCGTGACCAGAATGGCGGTAAAGCCTTGCTCGGTCCAGAGACGTTCAATCAGGTTCTGCATTTCCAGACGTGTCAGGGCATCCAGGGCGCCGAGCGGTTCATCCAGCAGTAGAATACGCGGCTGATGCGATAATGCCCTCGCCAAGGCGGTACGTTGCCGTTGTCCTCCAGAAAGCTGTGAAGGCCACAGTCCAGCTTTTTCTTTGAGTCCGACCTTTTCCAGCATTTGCGAAGCTTTGGCATGCTGCTCCTTCGGTAAACCGAGTTGAACATTCTGTTCGATGCTGCGCCAGGGCAGCAGGCGAGGGTCCTGAAACATCACCCGGATATCATCGGTAGTAATGCCTTCGCGAATATGCCGGGCTGACTTAAACTTGATTTCGCCGTAGCTTTGCTGTTCCAGATCGGCAATCAGGCGCAATAAGGTACTTTTACCACAACCGCTGCGACCAACAATTGCCAGAAATTCACCCGGCTGGATATGCAGGTCCAGATCTTCCAGAACCTTGACCGAACCGTAAAACTTGTGCAGCTGTTCAATGATAATTTCGGCACCGATCACTGCAGCAGGATTGATCTCTGCCGCAGGTTGGTCCAGTGGCACAATCGGGTCATTGGCATGACGCCCTAAACTGAGATCAGTCATCACATGCTCCTCATTTATTCTTTATTTTTGATAGCCGGCATGCCAGCGCAGCAGGAATCGCTCTAAGGCCACGGCCAGAACATCGGCCAGTTTGCCGAGCAGGGCATACAATAAAATACCTACCAGAACCACGTCAGTTTGCAAAAATTCACGTGCATTCATGGTCATATAACCAATACCAGACTGGGCGGAAATGGTTTCGGCCACGATTAACAATACCCAGACCAGACCTAGAGAAAAACGCAGTCCGACCAGAATTGACGGCATCGCACCCGGCAGAATAATTTCTTTATACAGTTGCCAGCGAGTTAAGCCGTAGCTTTTGCCCATCTCGATCAATTGCGGATCGACGGAACGAATCCCATGATAGGTATTGATATAAATCGGGAAAAATACCCCAATCGCCACCAGAAACAATTTGGCAGATTCATCAATCCCGAACCATAAGATGACTAGGGGAATGAGTGCCAGTGCAGGAATATTGCGGATCATCTGCAAGGTGGTGTCGAGCAGGGTAGAGGCAGTTTTGGATGAACCATTTAACAGACCCAGCAATAGGCCCAAACCACCACCTACCAATAATCCGCTGATGGCACGTCCTGCACTGACTTGCACATGCGTCCACAGTTCACCGCTGAGCAATAAACTCCAGAAGGCTAAAACCACGGCACTCGGTGCAGGCAGAATCCGGCTTTCCAGCAGGCCTGTGCTAGAGGCAATTTGCCAAACTGCAATCAAGAAAATTGGAACCAGCCAGGGCAGCAGATGCTGCCCCAGAATTGTTCCACGTGAAACCTGCTTTGGGGTCAGGGTTTCAACGGAAACGACTTTTGACATTAAGCAGACTCCTTAATTTTCTCAGCCTGCTTGTTCTCGTCCGGTGTGTAGTTGTTCGCCACGATTTCACCAAATGGACCGGTCAAGTTTGGTTGAGTGAGTTTTTGCTGGGTTTCCAGTGGAAGTAAAGGGAATACCAGTTCTGCAAAACGGATGGATTCTTCCAGATGTGGATAGCCTGAGAAAATAAAGGTGCTGATCCCCAGATCGGCATATTCCTGGATACGTGCAGCGACAGTTTCCGGATCGCCGACCAGTGCCGTACCTGTACCACCACGAACCAGACCCACACCTGCCCAGAGGTTCGGAGAAACTTCGAGTTTGCTGCGATCGCCATTGTGCAGTTCTGCCATACGGCGCTGACCGACCGAGTCCATGGATTTGAACTTGGCTTGGGCTGCAGCGATAGTGGCATCATCCACATATTGAATCAGTTCTTCAGCCGCCGCCCAGGCCTGCTCATTGGTTTCGCGTACGATCACGTGTAAACGGATCCCGTAATTCAGTTCACGACCTTTAGCTGCAGCCTTGGCTTTTACCACTGCAATTTTTTCTTTGACTGCTGCCGGTGGCTCGCCCCAGGTCAAGTAAGTATCGACCTGATCCGTGGCCAGCTCAATGGCATCATCCGATGAGCCACCAAACCATAAAGGCGGATGCGGCTGCTGAATGGGTGGATACAGCAATTTTGCATCATCGACACTTAAGCGTTCGCCATGGAAACTAAAGCTTTCACCGGTATGTGAGCGTTTTAAAATTTCACGCCAGATGGTGGTGTATTCGGTCGCCGTTTTATAACGGGTTGTGTGATCTTCATAGACGCCATCACCTTTTAGCTCCTGCTCGTCACCGCCAGTCACCAGATTCAGCAGTACTCGGCCATTAGACAAGCGGTCAAAGGTCGCGGCCATACGTGCAGCCAGTGCCGGCGTGGTCACGCCTGGACGCAATGCCACCAGGAATTTTAATTTTTTGGTCGCATCAATCAGGCTGGCTGCAGTTAACCATGGATCTTCACAAGAACGGCCAGTCGGAATCAGGACACCTTCATAACCAAGATTATCCACGGCAACGGCAATCTGCTTCATGTAGGCATGATCTACAACACGTGCGCCCTTGCTGGTGCCTAAGTAACGGCTGTCGCCATGAGTGGGGATAAACCAGAAAATTTTCATGTGATATTCCTTAAATTAAATCATCTTGTTTGTTCATCAATGTGTGGCTGCTGGCGACCAGATCTGTTGCTGGACGCTGATGGTTTTGGGAATCAGTTGAACCTGCTGGAAGAGATCGGCAATATTCTGTTGGGCTTTGATCACTTCCGTCGTTAATGGTTGTACCGGCGAAGGTTTAAGACGACGCTCAAATGCAATCTTTGCCACTTCTGGTTTCAGACCGGTACTTTTCTGATAAATATCTAGAGCTACAGCCTGGTTTTTAAGAATCCACTGGTCAGATGCATTTAAAGCCTGGATAAACTTCCCGGGGCTATCCGGATGCTTCTGAATAAATTCGGGATTGCCGATATAAAAGGAGTAGGTTTGTGGAAAGTTACTAGATTCAATCAGCACCTTAACCTTGCTGTCGAACTCGGCTGCACCCAGGAAGGGATCCCAGATTGCCCAGGCATCAATGGCTTTTTTGTCAAAAGCAGCACGTGCATCCGCAGGGGGAAGCCAGACGGCTTGAATCTCTGACCAGCTTAATCCGGCTTTTTCCAGGGTTTTGGCCAGAAGTTCATGGGCACTTGAACCTTTCTGCACCGCGATCCGTTTTCCTTTCAATTGTTGAATATTTTGAATGGCACTGTCTTTCGGCACGACCACGGCCAAAGAATTTCCCGCCACTTTTTCAAAGGCCACGTAGCTCAGGGCTTTGTCTGCCGCCTGTGCAAAAATAGGCGGAGTATTTCCCACATAGCCATAATCCACTGCCCCGACTGCCAGTGCTTCCAGCATTTGTGGGCCTGCCGGAAACTCTTTCCATTCAATTTTGGCATTGGGAAATTGTTGTTCTAATAGCTTTTCATCACGTGCCACCAGCAGATTTAAGGCTGATTTCTGAAAGCCAATCGCAATGGTTTTAACTTGTTGCGCTGACGTGGTTTCTGCGGCAGCCGTTTGCTGTGGTTCCTGTTTCTGGCAGCCAGTCAGACTAAAGCTCAATAGCGCTAAGCTGATATAAGAAACTGTTTTTATATGACTCATCTTTATTCTCGAATTATTCTGCTGTTATTTAATAATTGCTGCATCAATATTCAGCTTTTGTGGAATCAGCTGCTGCGCATAAAATGCATCGGCGACTTGTTGCTGTTTTTGAATCACGTCAGTGCTGAGAGGTTTAACGCCAAAGCCCATGCGTGAAATAGAGGTTTTCAAGACATCGACGGCCAGACCTGTCGGTTTTTGCAGGAGCTGAGCGGCAGCGTCCTGATTTTTTGCCACCCAGTCCGTGGTCAGATTCAGTTCATTGACAACCGCCTGTATCACCTGAGGATGGCTTTCTGCGAACTTGCGATCTGCCAGATAGAATTGGTGGTTGCTCACCACATTTTCACCGCTGGCAATGACACGCGCACCAATCTGATGTTCAGCAGCTGCAAAGAACGGATCCCAGATGACCCAGGCATCAACTGCACCACGTTCAAATGCAGCACGTGCATCGGAAGGTGGTAAATAGATCACTTCGATATCATCAAGGCCAAGCTGGTTGGCTTCCAGAACTTTTAATAGTAAGTAATGCACGTTTGAACCTTTGTTCAGGGCTACCCGTTTGCCTTTCAGATCTTGAATAGACTGAATCGGCGAATCTTTCGGTACAATTAAGGCTTCTGCCTTAGGCGCTTGCGGCTGATTGGCCACATAGACCAGATTTGAGTTGGCCGCCTGGGCAAAAATTGGCGGTGCTTCACCGGCTTCACCAAAAGAGACGCTGCCAACATTCAGGCCCTCAAGCAATTGCGGGCCAGCCGGAAATTCTACCCATTTCACATTGATCCCTTGCTGTTTTAGGGTGGTTTCCAGCGTGCCACGTTCTTTTAAAATTGGTAATACGCCGTATTTTTGGAAACCGATATTCAGGGTGATGGTCTCTTCTTTTTTCGAGCAGCCTGAAAGCATCATGACACCCGCCATCGCAGTACCAAGTACTGCAGTCTTTGTTAAAAACTGAACATGAGATTGGCGCATGAATCAAAACTCCCGAAAATGACAAACTAGTGAATGAAAACTTAGACACACGCTAATCGTTTTTGTTTTTCTAAAAAAATAACTATTCAGGAATTTCTAATGAAGAAAAAAGATAAATGAAAAAGCGCAAAACTTATGCAGAAAAGTGATTTATATAAAAATGAAGATTTAATAATTAAATTAATCAAACTTATGAAATTTATAGTTATTTTTTTAAATCTGATCTGTTGATATGTTTAGCTAAAAACCAGTAATAGAATTTTAAAATTTAAATCGAGATTGCCAGATATCTTTATCTAAAATTAAGCTAAAGCACTGAAAGAAAAAGCCACTTTAAAGTGACTTTTTGCAAACAATTGAATTACGTTGATAATTGTAAAATGCCTGACGGGCATCCGGCAGGTCATCGACTGAAGCCGGTTCAAAGCCTTGTTCCAGAAACCAGTGCGCGGTACGGGTGGTTAAAATAAACAGCTGCTGAATCTGCATGCTTTTGGCTTTTTCTTCAAGATAATGCAGGATCTGGCTACCCCGATTAGACTTGCGATAACTTGGATGTACCGCAACACAGGCAATTTCTGCAGAACGCAATTCATCACCCGTGGTCGGAATCGGGTAGAGGGCCGCACAGGCCAGAATCATTCCGTCCCGTTCGATCACAGCAAACTGGTTGATTTCATTTTCCAGACGTTCACGCGAACGATAGACCAGAATACCTTCTTCTTCCAATGGACGCAGCAAACCGATCAGGCCGCCAACATCCTGAATGTCGGCCATCCGTACTTCTTCATAATGTGCATCGGTGACCAGAGTGCCGGAACCATCACGGGTGAACAGCTCTTCCAGCAGGGCACCATCATAGGCATAAGAAATCAGATGCACTCGATGTACGCCGTTCATGGAGGCTTCCTGTGCGGCTTTTAGCTGTAATCCTCTTTCCAGTGCATCTTGCTCGACTGGAATAAAATCATCCAGCTGTTGCGGTGTCACTTCACGTTTGAGCTGGCCGTTACTGTCCATCAGGCCATGCTGATTACCGAGAAAAATCAGTTTATCTGCCTTGAGGCGAATCGCAGTTTTGGTAGCAACTTCTTCAGCCAGCAGATTAAAGACTTCACCCGTAGTGGAATAACCGGTCGGGCCAAGCACCACAATATTATGACTGTCCAGATGGCGCTGAATCGCATCGGTATCAACCGCGCGCACTTCACCAGTCAACTGAAAATCGATACCATCGCGGATGCCATACGGCTTGGCGGTGACAAAATTCCCTGAAACGGTATCAATCCGGGCGCCATACATCGGCGAATTGGCCAGTCCCATAGACAGCAGTGCTTCAATTTGTAGGCGGATCGAACCGACGGCATTCATCACGCAGCTTAAAGATTCACGTGTGGTGACCCGACGCTGCTGGTAAAAAGGCGTCGTAATCTGGCTTTGAGCCAGATTCTGGTTAATTTGCGGACGTGCACCATGTACCAGAATCAGCCGAATGCCTAAAGAATGTAATAAAGCAATATCGTGAATAATATGCTGAAAGTTATCATTTAAGACGGCTTCGCCATCAAACATGATTACAAAGGTTTTATTGCGGTGCGCATTGATATAAGGCGCAGAATGGCGAAACCAGTGCACATATTGCAAAGTTGTGCTTTGTGACGTTTCTGCTGAAGTCATGCTGTGCCCATTTCAATGATTGAAGATCCAGCTTTGATTCTAATGAAAAAAAATGCAAGTGGAAGTGCAGATATAAAAAAACACCTGAAGGGGACTTCAGGTGTCTGCAAGACGAGCAGTAATGGAGAAAGCTTAGTTAATGATTCGTACAATTTTGTTGGTACGCTCATTCACCAGAACGTAGTCATTGTTGACCTTGTACCATTGCTGGAAACGACCGGTATTTGGCAAACGGCGTGCTTCGCGATCACTTACTTCAAAACGGTTGTTGTCATATTGGCGAGGTAAAGTTTGTCCTACGCGCCAGTCACGGCTTGGATTGACCATACGGTTGTTATGACGGCGGTCATCATTCCAGCGACGGTCGTCATTCCATTTCTTGCTATCTTTAGCATTCCAGTGTGGCGCCGGTTTATGCGGATTATGGTCATAACGCGAGTCATACTGTGGTGCTGCCATTGCAGAAGTAGCTAACAAAGCACTTAGAGATAACGCGATTGTAGTTAAGACTTTTTTCATGGCTCTCACCTTAAGATGTATATCTAATTTCGATGAGACTAAATTAGCGAACAAGTACATAGAAAGCGTGGGGGCTATTTAGTTAAATTGTTAAATTTATGAAGAAATTTAGTAGATGAATCACGCAGTCTAAAAACTGGAAAAGCAGCGAGATTTTGAGTTAAAAATTTTCAGCCAGTGAAATAAAAAAGCCCAAACATCGTTGGGCCTTAAAGAAGATTGAATTTGAATGCACTTATGAACTAGTCACCCACGATGCGGATAATGCTGTTGTTTTCAGAATCCACCAGAATGTAGTCATTATTGACTTTGTACCATTGCTGCTTGCGGTCAGGTCGAGGCAGGCGATGGTCTTTATATTCAACTTTATAGCCATTGCCACGATAATGCTGCGGCATCACATAACCCGGCTGCCAGCGTAACTGTTGCAGGCGTTTCACCCCGCGTTCTTCACGCATACGGCGGTTATCCTGCTGATCTTCCTCTCGGAACTCACGGGCTTTCTTCTTGTCATGACCATGACGTGAATCCATACGGGATTCATCATTGAAATGAGGGGCAGCGATGACGACATTGCTCAGCATGAATGTACTGCAAGAAATTGCCAGTGCCACCAAAACCTTTTTCATGTTGAACCCTCATTAAATTGTTCATCTTCTACAGCACCTAATGTACGGAAAAATTGCAGAGAAACTGTGAAGAACAGGCACAATTTTTATAACAAATGCAGAGATATTATGATGATGTCATGTTTTTACATGACTATATGCGACGGCATCACTTCTATAAAGTAGCCTACCGAGCTATGTCCTTATCTCATCAAAGCAAGGGCCAATATGCAAGCGAAAATCGATGACTTAGCTCAAAAAAACAGCATTGAATCAGCAAGAAAAAAGTTCATGATTTACTGAAACGGCAAAGAATTTTGCCAGTTTAGTTCGAGATTAATTCCATTGTTCTGCCAAACCTTGTAAGGACTGAATCGCGTCAGCCACGGATTCAGCTTGTAGGGCGTCATCGAGTGCCACAATCAATGCTTCAGATAACTGCAACTGTTCAATCCGGTGAATTGTTTCAATTTTACGTTTTTGGTCAGCCATGCTGCGCTCCTGATTTGATCTATCTGTGATTCAAGAAAGCATAGTCCAATCAGTTTAATTTGGAAAACCGTATAATTTTATATATTTAATATGTAAATCCGATTTATTGTTATTTTTTGCAGGATTTTAAGAAAAAAAGGGCACTTTATCGAAAAGTGCCCAAGATTATTCAATGACCCGACTTTTAATAAGCGTAGTTCAGGTCAGTATAATCGTTGAGTGATTTCTGCACATGCGCCTGAATAAAGGCACGTACATCCTCGGCCGTCATGGCTTTGCCCTGATTGCTGATGACATGTTCGATTTCTGGCTGACCTTCAATTTTAATGCGATAAACAAAATGCTTGGCCAGACGATAACTGTCGTCTAATTTTTCAATGCCAGTCACATAATAATAGGCATGTTCAAAATTCAGATCCTGATGTGAAAATACAAATTGCTCGAACAATTTGAGTTTCTGAGCATTTTCGAGTGCTTTGATGTCATCCACGATACTGGCTTCAAACTTGGTGCCGTATTTCTCTGAAATAGGCTGTTGATCAATCAGCAGCGACACCATGCCATCGTCTAAATGGGTCACCGTAATATTGTTTAATTCAGTCATGATGCACTCGAGTGAAATATAGTGGGGCTTAGTATGCTGTTATTTTAATGAAACTCAATGCGAGCGGGGTGAACTTACTTAAGATTTATGCGCTGAATATGACTAAAAATGAAATAAAAAGGGAGCGATTGCTCCCTGAATGACAGACAGAATTACTTAATCCTGTGCATCAATACTCTGGCCATTCATATGCAGACTGTCGTTACCCATCAAATATAGATAAGCCGGCATGATTGAATCGGGGGTAGGCAGGGTTTTCGGATCTTCATTCGGATAGGCCTTGGCGCGCATGGCAGTCCGCGTTGCTCCGGGATTGATGCAGTTATAACGGATATTTGGATGTACCTGCTCTTTGGCAAATAACTGGCTTACCGCTTCAATAGCAATTTTAGAAACCGAATAGGCACCCCAGCGTTCGCGGGCTTCGCGGCCTACACCTGAGCTGGCAAAAACCACAGAAGCATGTTCGGATTTGGATAATAACGGTAACAGCGCTTGGGTCATGACAAAGGGTGCACGCAGATTGACCGCCATCACATCATCCCAGACATTGACCGGATAATCCGCCAAGGGAACCCGTTCGCCTAAAATGCCGGCATTGTGCAGAATGCCGTCCAGACGACCAAACTGACGGTCTAGCGTATCGAGCAAAAGCTCATAATCACGTTCTGACGCACTCGATAGTTGTAGCGGCAAGATGGCAGGTTGCGGCGCACCCAAACTTTCAATTTCATCATAAATGACTTCGAGCTTGTTTAAGGTACGCCCATGCAGCACCACAGTTGCGCCATGCAAGGCATAACTGATTGCTGCTGCACGTCCAATGCCATCGCCCGCACCTGTGATTAGGATGATACGATCCTTGAGCAGATCGGGGCGAGGTTGATATGCTGAATATTTCATTATCTACCTCCTCACTTCTTATTATTTAGTGTTAAGCGTTCAAGATACCGCAGTATGCTGCTTCAGTACTAGTGTCTGAATCAATTGATGTAATTCTGGCACAGTATGCACGATATGGTCGGCCTGCCAGGCGTTTAAATCGTCTTTGTATTGCAATGGCAAATAACCATAAGCAGCCAGAATGGTCAGCATCTGGGCATGACGGCCGGCATCAATATCTCGTGGATGATCTCCGACATAGATACAGTCTTCCGCGGCAAGATTCAGTTGCTGGGCTGCCAGATACATTGGTTCAGGATCAGGTTTGGTCCGAGTGACATCTTCTGGACATACCAACACCGCACAGCGTTCACTCAAGTTCAGTGCTTGCAGTAAAGCCTCACTGAGCCAGCGCGGTTTATTGGTCACAATGCCCCAAGGAATGTCATTTTCCTCTAGCTGTTCCAACAAAGGATACATGCCGTCAAACAGATCGGTATCGACCGCAATATCTGCGCCGTACATGTCCAGAAAGCGCTGACGGTGTTGCAGAAAGACCGGATCTTCTAGTTGCAGTTCCGGATAAACCAGTTTCACCATAGCGCGAGCGCCTTCGGAGACCTGGGTACGAATCAGCTCGGGTGCAACCAGTGGGCGGCCTTCTTCATGGCACATCTGCTGGATAATCCGGATAAAATCGGCAGCGGTATCAATCAGGGTACCATCGAGGTCAAATAAAACGGCTTTCATGCTGTGGTCTCTGCTGCGCTATCTTTCACGGTATAGACCATATAGTTCACATCAACATTCGGTGCCAGCCAATAACGCTTGGTCAGCGGATTATAGTGCAGACCGGTCATGTCTTTAAGCTTTAAACCCGAGTTGCGAATGTCATGTGCCAGTTCGGACGGCTTGATAAATTTGCTGTAATCGTGGGTGCCTTTGGCCAGCATGCGCAAGACATATTCTGCCCCAATAATGGCAAATAAATAGGACTTTGGATTACGGTTAATGGTCGAGAAGAATACATGACCACCTGGCTTGACCAGTTTATGACAGGCCTGAATAATCGATGCCGGATCTGGCACATGCTCTAGCATTTCCATGCAGGTCACGATGTCATATTGGCCAGCCTGTTCCTCTGCCAGTTGCTCGACCGGCACCTGACGATATTCAATATTGCTTACGCCTTCCTGTTCAGCATGGATGCGTGCCACATTTAAAGGGGCTGCGCCCATATCAATTCCGAGCACATTGGCACCACGTCGCGCCATGCTTTCGGCCAGAATGCCACCGCCACAGCCGACATCCAACACTTTTTTGCCGCTTAAGCCTCCGGCATGTTCATCAATCCAGTTTAAACGCAGTGGATTAATCATGTGCAAGGGGCGGAACTCGGAATGCTGATCCCACCATATAGCTGCAAATGCTTCAAACTTGGCAATTTCTTGTGGATCAACATTCAATTGCGACATCGGTGTCACCTCAATCAGTCGTGATTAGCTAAAAATATGTATGTGCCGAATGGCCAGAGAAACTGATTTAAAACCTTGAAAATCAGTCCGATGGTTTAGTGTAGCGATTCTGGCAGAAAAAGCGATAAAAGCAGCAAAAAAGTTCACAGAATGAAAACGAAACCGGCATAATTGATTTATAGTGAACACATAAACTAAGCATAATGATTTAGAGGACGATAATCCGAATGAAAAAATTCCTTTTAGGCGCTGTTGCCGCATCTGTTTTGGCCTTTTCAGGCAATGCTATGGCCAATTTTGTGGCAGGTCAGGACTATCAGGTGGTTGCAAAACCAGTCAAAGTCGAAAAGCCGGGCAGAATTGAGGTACGTGAATTCTTCTGGTACGGCTGTGGTCACTGTTTCGCGCTTGAACCACATATGCAGGGCTGGTTGAAAAAATTACCAAAAGATGTACGTTTTGTACGTACGCCGGCTGCAATGAATCCACTCTGGGAACAGGCAGCACGTGCTTATTATGTGTCTGAAGCATTGGGTGTGCGTCAAAAAGCACATTTACAATTATTCCATGATATTCATGACAAGCAACGTCCAATTTTAGAACAGGCACAACTGGCTAAGTTCTATACCCGCTATGGTATTTCTGAAGCAAAATTTAACAGCACTTATAAATCTTTCCCGATCACTTCGAAAATTGCCCAAGCCAAAAATCTGGCTGCTCAGTATCAGTTAAGTGGTGTTCCCGCAGTGACCGTGAATGGTAAATATATTGTGCAGGGTAATGATGCCAAAGTCATTCAGGTGGTGAATTACCTGATCGAAAAAGAGCGTAAAGCCAAATAAGTCTGAACTGACGATCAGTAAAAAAACCTGCATCATGATGCAGGTTTTTTTTTATTTAGACTGGAGGAATGACCGCTTCATTGAGCACAGGGCTTGCGGTTTCAACTGTTTCGGCAGGTCGCCGGTACCAGTGCAAAATGCCACGCAGCAAGAGTTGCATCTGTAGCACACTTTGGGTTTTAAAGGCAGTGGATTGGGCGCGGCGCAGCTCTGGATCAGCTTGATGCTGCAGATGAATCCAGCCCATGGCCCAGTTCAGAGACAGCTCAATCAGCATCTGTGCCAGAGCCTGCAAGTCCTGTGGTGCCTGAATATGTCGGGTCGATTGCATCTTGGCCAGTTCATGCATGACATCTTCAGCCAGAAAATGAATTTCCCGTTCAATGCCGACACGTAACACGTCCGAACCGCCCCAACGTTCTGCCACAAAAAAAATCCAGGGTTCAGGATGATATTCGACGGCCTGAAAGAAGAGCTCAAGCCCGGTGTGGGTTCGGGTATTCGGCTGATACAGATAAGCCTGCCCCAGCTGATTGAGTACGCCCTTGATATGAATCGCAACCTGATCCAGCAATTCCAGACCCAACTGGTTCATATCCTGAAAGTGCCGATAGAACGCCGTCGGTACTACTCCGACTGCATTCGCGACTTCACGTAGGCTGATCGTGCTGAAAGCGCGGCCCTGACTGCTGAATGCTAGTGTCGCATCGAGTAGTGCCTGATGACTTTGCTGCTTGCGATCTTCACGTAAGGACATAAATGGGTTTCCTGTCACTGGCTTCCCTCATAGGGAGTTTTAGTCTAGCAAAAATTAAATCAAATCGTAGTGCCACAGATCGGCAGAATTTTGACATCTCGTAGCGAGCTGATGCATTGATTTTGTAAATGAATCACCAGGCTGCCTAATCTTGGCAAAGGCTTCTGCTATACTGAGCCGCAATTATTTTGAACCCATACAGGACTTATTATGCGTATCGACCAGCGAGCATTAGATCAATTACGTGAAGTGAAAATTACCCGTAACTATACACGTTATGCGGAAGGCTCTGTATTGGTTGAATTTGGTCATACCAAAGTACTCTGTACTGCCAGTGTGGATAGTTCTGTACCGCGTTTCCTCAAAGGTCAGGGCCAAGGCTGGGTGACTGCTGAATATGGCATGTTGCCACGTTCAACTCATACCCGTAGTGACCGTGAAGCGGCACGTGGCAAACAGAGTGGCCGTACTCAGGAAATTCAGCGTCTGATTGGTCGTAGCTTGCGCTCAATGGTCGATCTGAAAAAGCTGGGTGAAAATACCATTACTATCGACTGTGACGTAATTCAGGCTGATGGCGGCACCCGTACTGCAGCGATTACTGGTGCTGCGGTGGCTTTGGTCGATGCCATGAACGTCTTGCTGGAAAGAAAGAAAATCAAACATGATCCATTAAAAGGTTTGGTGGCTGCGGTTTCTGTGGGTATTTTCAAAGATGAAGTATTACTGGATCTTTGCTATGAAGAAGATTCAAACTGTCAAACCGATTTGAACGTGGTGATGACTCAGGCCGGTGAATTTATTGAAATTCAAGGCACTGCAGAAGATAAGCCATTTACCCGCGCACAATCGAATGCCTTGCTGGAAATGGCCGAGAAAGGCATTCAGGAACTGGTGAAAAAACAGCAAGAAGCTTTAGGCTGGTAATCCATCCCATGCTGAGAAACGCATCTCCGGATGTGTTTTTTTATGCCTGAAATTTCAGCAATTGCTGTATGAAAAAACTGCATCACAAAGCTTCATCACAAAAATCCGACATGAATCGGCTATATCTGAACCGGTTTTGCATCGATATTGGATCAGGCGAGATCACAATGAGGAATGCGGCATGAAACAGTGGCTTTGTGCAATTTCATTGCTGGGCGTGTTTGGATTAACTGCCTGTGACTGGGGTAATAATCGTGAAAATGACGAGCGTTCAGTATTAAATCAGGATCGTGATGAGGATAACGGAAGATATAACGACCGTGATGGTGACGATGATGACCGCGATCGTCGAGGTAATCGGGACGACGACGATGATTAAGGTCTAAAATAGAAAATTGAGCAAAATATGCGCAAAAAAAATTTCTAAAAATAAAAAAAGGGTGCTTCGCACCCTCTACGGTCATCTATCCCATTTAGGCTTAAGCATTGAAACGCATCGACAGATCAATGGCTTTGACATCTTTGGTCAGCACACCCATGGAAATATAATCTACGCCGGTACTCGCGACTTCACGTAAATTATCAATCGTGATATTACCAGAGGCTTCCAGTTTGCAGCGACCAGCTACATGTTGCACTGCATTGATCATTTGCTGCTGAGTGAAATTATCCAGCATCACGATATCCGCATGGGCTTCGAGTGCCTGATTTAGTTCATCCCAGGTTTCAACTTCAACTTCGACAGGCTTGCCCGGCGCAATCTGATGGGCTTTGGCAATCGCCTGAGCAATGCCACCCGCTGCCATAATATGATTTTCTTTAATCAAAAATGCATCGAACAGGCCCAGACGATGGTTCTGACCACCACCAATGGCTACGGCATATTTTTGTGCAATACGTAGGCCCGGAAGCGTTTTACGAGTATCTAACAATTTGGTGTTTAAACCTTGTAGCTCTTTGACATAGTGGGCAGTTTTAGTCGCAACCGCAGACAGCGTCTGGACAAAGTTTAGCGCAGGACGTTCCACGGTGAGTAGGCTACGTGCAGATCCGGCCAGTTTTAAAAAGGCTTGATTGGCTTGAACGTGATCACCATCATTTTTCAGCCAGGTCACTTCAATACTGGGATCATAGGCCTGAATCAAGGCATTTACCCAAGGCTGGCCGGCTAAAACCATGTCTTCACGGCTAATGATGGTGGCAGTGGTCTGTTCATCTTCAGGAGTCAGCAGGGCGGTAATATCGCCTTCACCGATATCTTCAGAAAGTGCCTGTTGAATATTGATCTGAATGGACTGGTCTAGCAAAGCTTGAGATATGCGCATGAGTATTTCCGTATCTTTTTTAAGCCGTGAAAATTGCGCCTTATCTTAGCACCGTTACATAAAAGATGAGCGATTTTTCATCCAGTTTGCCGGGATGAATTGAGATTTGTCCTTGAAAGTTTTAGCATGAAGCCGGCTGCAATGCTGATCTTGCAGATTTTATTTTTGGGGAGAACGGTTTTATGCAACAGGCAGCTGAGTTTCAGGTCAAGGACGGGCAACTAATCGGTGCACGTCAAATCCCGTCTCCCAATTTTAATCAGCGGCCAGAACAGACCGAGATTCAATTGCTGGTGATTCATAATATCAGCCTGCCACCTTCCCAGTTTGGCGGCGGTTATATTGAACAGTTTTTTCAGAACCAGCTGGATTGGTCAGTACATCCCTATTTTCAAACCATTGAAGGGATGCAGGTGTCGACCCATCTGCTAATTTTAAGAACGGGAGAAGTACTGCAATTTGTTAATTTCAATGACCGTGCCTGGCATGCCGGCCGCTCGACCTATTTGGGCAAAAAAGAATGTAATGATTATTCGATCGGGATCGAGCTGGAAGGCAGTGACGATTTGCCTTTTGCAACCGCACAGTATGAAGCCCTGGTCAAAGTGGCTGCCTGTTTGCAAGATTATTATCCTAAAATTCAGCAGCATATTGCCGGACATTCGGATATTGCACCGGGCCGCAAGACCGATCCGGGACCATATTTTAACTGGGCTGATTTTCGTACACAGCTACAGCATTATAAAAACACCTCAAGCTCGCTTGAGCGATGAAATTAAGCAATGAACTTCTGATAAAAGTTTCATTACAATAGCCACAAATTTATACATTAGGTGAATAGGATGGCGCTTTGGCGTTCGACCGTCATTGTCAGTGCGATGACCATGTTGTCACGCGTACTGGGATTGGTTCGAGACATTGTTTTACTGAATGTCTTTGGTGCTGGTAAAGACTTCGATACCTTCGTAGTCGCATTTCGTATTCCAAACTTTTTCAGGCGTTTATTTGCCGAAGGCGCATTTTCACAGGCGTTTATTCCGGTACTGACCGAATATAAGACCAGTCGCACGCATACTGAAGTCCAGATCCTGATCAGCCGGGTATTTGGCTGTCTGGCCACGGTCATGACCACGTTGACCATGGTCGCGATCATTGCTGCGCCATTGATCATGTATATCTATGCGCCCGGTTTTCATAGCGATCCTGAAAAATTCGCTCTGGCGACCGACATGTTCCGCCTGACCATTCCTTATTTGCTGTTCATGTCACTGACGGCTTTTGCCAGCAGTATTCTGAACAGTTATGGCTCTTTTAGTACCCCGGCATTTGCGCCGGTCTTGCTGAATGTGGCGATGATTGCCGGGGCGCTCTGGCTTACACCTTATATGGCCGAGCCGATTATGGCGCTGGGCTGGGCTGTGATCATTGCCGGTATTTTACAGCTGGCCATCCAGATTCCTGAATTGTGGCGTAAAAACCTGCTGATTCCACCGAAAATTGACTTCAAGCATGAAGGCGTAGATCGCATCATGAAGTTGATGCTACCGGCATTATTTGGTGTATCTGTCACGCAAATTAATCTATTGTTAAATACCATTTGGGCTTCATTCATGCAGGATGGTTCGGTATCCTGGCTGTATAGTGCCGAGCGTATGACCGAATTGCCGCTGGGTCTGATCGGTGTTGCAATTGGTACCGTGATTTTGCCGTCGTTATCGGCACGGCATACCGAGCAAAATCCGGAAAAATTCCGTGGCATGATGGACTGGGCAGCCAAAGTTATTGTGATGGCAGGCCTACCCGCCAGTGTTGCACTGTTTATGCTGTCGACCCCGATCATTCAGGCCCTGTTTGAACGTGGCCAGTTCACCTTTGAAGATACTCAAATGACGGCTTTGGCGCTGCAATGTATGAGCGGTGGTGTGATTGCCTTTATGCTGATTAAAGTCTTTGCTCCCGGTTTTTATGCAAAGCAGGATACCAGAACCCCGGTGCGTGTCGGTTTGATGGCTGTGGCGGCCAATGCGATTCTGAACGTGATTTTTATCGGTTTCTTCAAGCTGATTGACTGGGAAGCAGAGCATATGGCGCTTGCACTGGCATCGACGGGTTCAGCGATGGTCAATGCCGGTTTACTTTATTATTATCTGCATAAGCGTGATATTTTCCGTTTTGGTTCGCACTGGAAAAAAATCTTCCTGCAATTCATGTTTGCCAATGTGGTGATGATTGCGGCTCTGGCCTATGCCCTGAGTTGGTATAACGCAGATGTATCACAATGGATGCGTGTGGTAGAAGTATTGATCTTATGTGTTGTCGGTGTGGTAGCGTATGTTGCAGCCTTGCTGGTGGCAGGTTTTAGACCACGTCATTTAAAGCCCTAAGTTCATCTTAAAAGAAGTATTTTTGATCAAAACAGATCATTAAAATACCCATAAAAAAACAAGAGCCAGAAGGCTCTTGTTTTTTTTGAAAGCTAACACTTGCTTTGAAAAGGTCTAGCGTAAATCTAGACCTTGCCGCGCGAAAGAAAACCAACGATCGCAAGAATCACCGCAATTACCAACAAGATAATCGCAAAATCCTTAGACAAGCCTGCGACGCCACCGAAACCAAGTAGACTCGCAATTAATGCAATAACAGCAAAAATAATAGCCCAGCGAAACATATATATTCTCCATGTGTTTTTATTTTCAAATTTAGTATAGAAATAAACGATTCCAGCGACTGTTAGTGTTGTGTTGATGAACTGTCTCTGATTTAACAATAGTTTACGTGATAACAATAAAAATTTGAGACAGTAGGTCTGCAGGGTTCTGGCTGTTATAATCAGCTGATTTTTGAATATTCCGGCCCGATCATGAGCGATACTTTACGTCCCGAATTCTGGAAAAACTATTCACTTGCTGAACTGACGCAAGTCGAGTGGGAGGCCTTGTGTGATGGTTGCGGATTATGTTGTCTGATTAAACTGGAAGATGAAGATACTCAGGAAGTCGCATATACCAAAGTGGCCTGCAAATTACTGGATTGTAGCACTGCGCGTTGTTCCAATTATCCGGATCGCCTGCAATATGTGCCGGACTGTATTCAGCTCACGCCAGAGAAGCTGGAAACGATTCACTGGTTGCCTTCGAGTTGTGCCTATCGCCGGGTAGAGCAGGGCAAAAGCCTGCCATCCTGGCATTATCTGATCAGCGGTTCACGGGAAAGTGTGATTCAGGCACGTAAGTCGGCAGCAGGGCGCTGCCTGAGTGAAAGCGACATTCATGAAGATGACATCGAAGACTATATCGTACGTTGGGTGCGTTAAATCGGCCTGCGTGATGCGTTTATTGATCTGCTGGATGGAGTAGAGCCTGAGCCGAAGCACCGGCCATCGGGCGATAGAAATAGAATCCTTGTCCTATCTGACAGTCACAATGGATCAGGGTATCCAGCTGTTCTGTATTCTCGATTCCTTCCACCAGAACATCCAGTGCAATACTAGAGCCTATCTGAGTAATGGCTTTGACAATAGCCAGGGCAGACGGGTCACTGTTCATGCGTTCTACAAAGTTGCGGTCAATCTTGATGCAATCGACCGGATAGTCCTGCAAGCGAGTCAGCGAAGAATGTCCAGTGCCGAAATCATCCAGCGAAATCTGGATTCCAGCCTGTTTCAGCAGGTTGAGGGCGCGAACCACATAATTGGCACCATGCTCGGACAGGCTCTGTTCGGTAATTTCCAGTTCAACTTTGTGGGCCGGAATATCGAAATTGGACAGGCGTGCCAACAGTTTTTCGGCATAGTCATCGCGCAGGAATTCGACCGGTGCAGCATTGATGGAAATCGGTAACAGATCCAGACCTTGTGCCTGCCAGCGACTCATATCTGCAAAGACTTTCAGTTGCATGGTCTCACTGATGCGTGAGGCCAGCTCATAGTCCTGAAAGGCAGCAAAAATTTCGGAAGGTAACTGAATGTTCTGATTCTGATCTTGCCAGCGTAATAGTGCTTCGAAACCAATCACTGCACCATCAGAAAGACGTACTTTAGGTTGGTAATAGGGAATGATCTGATCGGCCAGAATAATCTTGCGAGCCAGAGTCAGCTGCTTGGTTATATTTTCCAGTGACCCACACATTTCCTGATTAAACATGCGGATGCCACCACGACCACTATTTTTCAGGTCATTTAAGGCGATATCAGCACATTTCAGCAGATTAGAGGTATTCAATGCATCACGTGGATAGATGGCACAGCCAATACTCATGGCACTGCTGATGCTATTGCCGACATAATTGATGGGCTGATCCAGCTGGGCATAGGCCATTTGCGCCGTTGCCAGCAGCTGCTCTTCACTTTCCAGATTTTTGACCAGTACGGCAAATTCATCGCCACCCAAACGGGCGATGATGGTATTTGGCCCGAAGCAGGTCTGGAAACGTTTGCCCAAGACATGTAGCAGATGATCGCCGGCAATATGGCCCAAGGTGTCATTAATATGCCGGAAATAGTCCAGATCAATCAGCAGTAAACCCGCCATGGTCTGCTGTTGTTTGGCCTTTAAAAGCACCTGCTTAAAGGTTTTATAGAAGGTACTACGATTATACAGGCCGGTGAGTTCATCCCGTTTAATTACTTCTTTTAAACGCGTTTCTGCAATTTTTTGCTGACTGATATTACGTGATACACAGAGGATATTTTGAGTAATATTCTGCTGATCCAGAATCGGGGTGAGCAGATGATCCCAATATTGGATCGGTTGATCTTTGATCTGGATTTTGCTGGAGAAACGGCTGTTTAAGCCTTGGGCTGCCTGTTTCAAAGCACGTTGCCCGGATTTTCGGGCTTCAGGGCTTAAGCGATTTAACCAGCACAATGAACGGTCCTGATCTTGTTCTGCGGTCTCATTTGCTTGTGCGAGACAGCCAGCTTGGTTGCTATGCTGAATCTCGCCTTCAGGACTGATAATGTTGATGCAGTCTGCGCTGGCATCCAACATGTTTTCCTGGGTTGAAACAATCTGAGAAAGTTGCTGTTGGATTTCAAAATAATCATGCACATCAGTCAGGGAAACGGCCCATTGCAGCAAATGTTCAGGTTCATGATGAAATTTTACCGCTAGGGTACACATGCGATAATGGGTATCACTGCGTTTAATCCGGCACTGGGTTTCAAAGTTCTGATGCTGATCCAGCGCAGCATGCCACTGCGCTAAAAACAGCTGCAAGTCTTCTGCATGAATAAAGCTCTGCCATTGCGGATGACCCTGTTCATTCAGGTTCACGCCAAGATAATCAGTCAAGGCATCGTTAAAATATTGCAGATGTTTTTTGTTGCTGACCCACAAGGGTTGCGGTAAGGCATCGATCAGATTTTTTAACAAAACCGATTCAGACAAGTGAACGTGGGGTGCAATCAGTGATGATGACGTCAGTGGCTTAGACCGACTCACAGCTCCCTGTTCAAATTTATCATGCTTCATGCATTCACCACTACAACCCAAAAGTGCCCAAGGGGCGAGATAAGTTTCTTTTAATTAGAATAAACAATATGAAAATTACACTGTAATTAATTCACAATTAATCATGTTCAAATTATTCGCTTTTATAGAGATTAATTCATTCAGAATTAAAAAAATAGAGGATATCTACATAAATTAATTTTTTATGCTTGATGTTTGCATTCTTGGAATCAAAACTGCTGATGTTAGAATGAGATCAGAATTTAGTTTGAGCCAATAATAACATGTCAGATAGTCATATCCCGCTTCCAGAACGCTTACGGCCACGCGACCTTACACAGATTATCGGGCAGGAACATTTGCTGGGAGAACATGCGCCCTTACGCCAGATGATTGATCAGGGGCATCTGCCTTCGATCATTTTTTGGGGACCTCCCGGGGTCGGCAAAACTACCATTGCCTTATTATTGGCTCAAGCGGTAGACCGGCCTTTTATCAGTCTGTCTGCCCTGAATACCGGCGTGAAAGAGCTACGTGAAATCATTGCCGAAGGTGGCGATTTGCTGACGCCAGTGGTGTTTATTGACGAAATTCACCGTTTTAATAAATCCCAGCAGGATGCATTATTAAATGCGGTCGAGAAAGGCAAAATTACCCTGATTGGCGCCACCACCGAAAACCCGTCTTTCGAAGTGAATAGTGCTTTGTTATCACGTTGTCAGGTGTATAGCCTGAATGTATTGAGTGCTGAATCGATTCAGACTTTGTTGACGCAAGCCTTGCAAAATGACTCTTTCTTACAGGAAAGACATATCCTGATTGAAGAATTTGATGCCCTGATCCAGTTCGCGGCAGGAGATGCCCGCAAGGCGCTGAATTTACTGGATCTGATTGCCAGTACCTTTGAAGCGGATATGGAAAATATCATTACCAATGCGGTGGTGGTGAAAGTGGCACAGCAAAATATTGCCCGCTATGACAAGTCTGGTGAGCAGCACTATGATTTAGTTTCGGCCTTTATTAAATCAATTCGCGGCAGTGACCCAGATGCGGCCCTGTACTGGATGGCACGCATGCTCAAAGGCGGTGAAGATCCGGTATTCATTGCACGGCGCATGTTGATTGCCGCATCCGAAGATATCGGCAACTCCAATCCAAATGCTTTGCTATTGGCTGGTGAATGTTTCCGTTCTGTGCAAGCCGTAGGCATGCCGGAATGCAGGATCATTTTGGGACAATGTGCGGTTTATCTAGCGACCAGTGCCAAAAGTAATAGTACCTATCTGGCGATTAACAAGGCGATGGAACTCGCAGATAAAACCTCAAATCTGCCAGTGCCTTTGCACTTAAGGAATGCACCGACCAAACTGATGAAAGAACAGGGCTATGGCGTGGATTATCTGTATCCGCATAATTATCCTGAGCATTTTGTGCTGCAAGAATATATGCCGCCAGAATTGAAAAATACCAAACTGTATGAATCAGCACGTAATAAACGTGAAGTTGAAGGGGAGCGTTTACAGCAACGCCGTTGGCAACAGCAACAACAGTAGCAATAAAGCTGGGTATCTCAACTAATTGAACAGAGTAAAAAAAGCCCAATTCAAGGTGAATTGGGCTGAAAGTAGGATGTTTTTTGAGGGAGATAACATCCTAGAGGGTAGAGGAAAAATCTGGTCGGCAAATATGGAGCTAAGTGCATCAATTCACTGATTTGCCTGGTATGAGATAATATTAATACAGATAGTTTTTGATGTAAAAACGATCATTTTAATAATAAAAATTTATTTTTCCGATTAAAAACCGGAAATAAAAAAACCGAGCTAAAAAGCTCGGTTTTTTCGAATCTGCGCATTTCCAGATTAGATGTTGTCCAGGTTGATACCTAAACGGCCAGCCACTTCTTCATAGGCTTCAACCACGCCGCCTAAACCTTGACGGAAACGGTCTTTATCCAGTTTTTTCTTGGTGTCTTTGTCCCATAGACGGCAACCGTCTGGAGAGAATTCATCACCCAGTACGATACGGTCGTGGAACACACCAAATTCAAGTTTGAAATCGACCAGAATCATGTTACCTGCGTCAAACAATGCTTTAAGCACGTCGTTCACTTGGTAAGTCAATTCTTTCATTTTCGCCAATTGTTCAGCAGTTGCCCAACCTAAAGCAATGGCTTGTGATTCATTGACCATTGGATCGCCAAGCGCATCATCTTTAAAGAACAATTCAAATGTTGGAGGAGTCAGTTCCTTGCCTTCTTCCACACCCAGGCGGCGGCATAAAGAACCTGCTGCATAGTTACGGATCACACATTCAACCGGGATCATATCCAGTTTTTTCACCAGCACTTCATTTGGAGTCAGTAGCTTTTCAAAGTGGGTCTCAATTCCCGCTTCTGCCAGTTTTTCCATAATGAAGGCGTTAAAACGGTTGTTCACCTTGCCTTTACGATCTAGTTGCTCAATTTTTTCGCCATTGAATGCTGAGGCATCATCGCGAAAGACTAAAATCAGATGGTCTGAACTGTCTGTGGTGTAGACAGATTTCGCTTTACCAGTATAGAGCAAGGTTTGTTTTAACATGAGGGAACCTTTTACAAAAAAAAATGCCTAGAAATGTCTAGGCTGGCCAATTTTGGTAAATCTGGTTGAGCAGTTCTGCAGCTTTTTCACGGTCGGCAAAACTGTTATCGGCATTGAACACAGCGAGGTTATTACTCGAACCGACAGAAGATAATCTTAATACATAGGTCTGCTGGTCGACCTTAATCGTGACTTCGTAACGATTTTTGCTCTGCGCAACGATGCTATGATTCAGACTGCTGAGGGTGGCAAGTGTATATTGCCAAATTGTAGCAGAATTTCCCTCAATTTTAAGCAGCGGATTAAGATTTCCGTCAGTGACCAACTGTGGTCGACCCACCGTATTGGTTTCGGTTAGATCAGCTGTATTTGAGTTTTCAGTCTGGGCTTGTGGGCGTGGCAAGGCAAAACGGTTGCCACGCTGGTTTTCAAGCTTCGGTGCATGTTCAATTGCAAGCGGATCAACTGTTGGAGCAGGATACAATGGCGTTGCAGGACGAACCATGGCGCCTTCAGGATATTGTAAAGCTTCCAGGGTAGTAGTCTCTTTATAGTCTAAAGTGCCGTTATTAAAGGCCATTGAACTACAACCTGCCAAACTGAATACTGAAAGTGTAAGGCTAAGTCCTAAACGTAATTGCATAATCTTGTGCTCTTTTATTTAATAACGCCCGCTTCGACCAGTGCTTCATGAAGCGGAGCGCGATATTGTTCTGCAAGTGGTGTTAATGGAAGGCGAATACCCGTACCAATTAAGCCCATGTCATGGAGTGCCCATTTCACAGGAATTGGGTTCGATTCGCAAAATAAAATATTGTGTAAATTTGCAACCTGAGCATTTAACTGTTCAGCTGTGGTTGCATCACCGGCAATGGCGGCAGCACACACTTCGCTCATAGCTTTCGGAGCCACATTCGCTGTGACCGAGATATTACCTTTGGCACCATGACCGATCAGCTGATATGCAGTGGCATCATCACCCGAATAAACAGTCATGTCTTTGCCTACAAGACCTTGTAGCAGTTCAGCACCGCGCGGTACATCGCCAGTCGCATCTTTAATACCGATAATTTGTGGAATATCCGCCAGGCGAATCACGGTTTCATTGGCCATATCCACACCGGTACGGCCTGGAACATTATAAAGAATCTGTGGCAGGTCAACAGCTTCAGCAATAGCTTTATAATGCTGATACAAGCCTTCCTGAGTCGGTTTGTTATAATATGGCGTTACCAGTAAAGCGGCATCTGCCCCTAGCTCTTTGGCTTCGCGGGTCAGTTCGATCGCTTCACGGGTCGAGTTCGCACCTGTGCCGGCAATAATAGGAATACGTTTGTTGGCCACACGAATGATTTCTTTGATCACCTGGGTGTGTTCACTCATGCTGAGAGTAGAGGCTTCGCCTGTTGTTCCAACGGCGACAATACTGTTGGTGCCCTCTGCAATGTGCCATTCAACCAGCTTCTCGAGACCCTTCCAATCTACGCTGCCATCTTCAAACATAGGGGTGACGATTGCGACTATGGAACCTTGAATGGTCTGTGCTTGCTGAGTCATTTTAAAAAACTATCCTATTTGTCCATCCGAAAGGAATGAGAAAACATAAATTGGGATGGATTTGTATTTTGATTTATAGCAAATTCAATAGATTTGCATTGAATTGAATATTGCTTATGCAAATTATGACTGATCAAACGCATAAGAACAATATGCTTTAGTAAAAGCTACTGAATTCTTTATACAAAGCCTTTTGGAAACAATCAAGTAATAAATAAGATGATTTATAAAGCAAAATCCTGAGACCAAAGTTATGTCTCTAGTCTAGACAAAAGAAGATATTGCCCCAAATGAACCCAATAATGATAAGGCTTGTGCAAAAAGATCAGCTGAAAACTGCGATTTTTATGCCTTTTGATTTTGGAATAATAGTTATATTGGATAAATTGAGATCTCGTACATCTTGATCGCACTCTTGTACCCAGACAAATAAAGACAAAAACTATTAAGACTAATCTTTTTTAAATATCAATAAATTGAGAATTTTTTTTCTTATCGGTTAATTTTTTAACTTGATGTATAAGCCTTAAAGTCTAAGTCTTGAACTTTATGATGTTCTGATTAAGTGTTTTTGCGACTTTATCAGTCAGCATCTTCAATTGATTTACTTCAGCCCCTTTTGGAATATCCAAGCAAAACGTTCAACTTATTGATAGTTATTTCTGCAATCAGGCTCATAGATGATGGCTGTCTTTTGTAACGCTGATTGAACAAGGATAATCCAATGGAAAAATCAGACAATAAGCATGCTATCGTCACGGTCGCCATCTGTTTTCTGATTGCGGTGATTGAAGGCTTAGATATTCAGGCAGCCGGAATTGCTGCTGCAGGTATTCGTGAGCATTTTGGTCTCGATAGTTCCCAGTTGGGTGTGTTTTTTAGTGCAGGGATTCTGGGTTTATTACCGGGTGCACTGGTTGGTGGCCGATTTGCGGACCGCATTGGCCGTAAGAAAGTCTTGATCTGGTCGACAGCAATATTTGCTGTATTTACCTTATGTACCGTCTGGGTCAATAGCTTTAACAGCTTGCTGGCAGTGCGTTTCCTGGCTGGAGCAGGTCTGGGCGGCGCGATGCCGATTCTGATTACACTTGCTTCTGAAGCAGTCTCTCCACAAAATCGTGGCCG
Source organism: Acinetobacter sp. TWP2-2-3 (assembly GCF_049896445.1). GTDB lineage: Bacteria > Pseudomonadota > Gammaproteobacteria > Pseudomonadales > Moraxellaceae > Acinetobacter. Next base: position 44,926 of record NZ_JAFCUI010000011.1, on the reverse strand, counting down.
TGCAGTAGGTTTGATGTACTGCGGTATGCCAGTCGGTGCAGCGATTTTATCTTTGGTTGCTGCGACTGAATTTGGTGCCAACTGGAAAAATGTTTTCTATCTTGGTGGCCTGTTACCGATTTTTGCCATTCCGCTGATGATGCTATTTTTGCCTGAATCGAAGGAATACCTGAAAGCACAGAACAAAACGGCTGCAGAACTTGCTGTTGCACCGCAGGGTTCATTCAAGGACTTGTTTAATTCGGACAACCTGTTACGTACGCTATGTATCTGGGTAAGCTACTTCTTTACCTTGATGGTGGTTTACATCATGTTGAGCTGGTTGCCATCATTGTTTATGGAACTTGGCTTCACACGTAAGGATGGTTCAACCGCACAGTTCTACTTCATGGTTACAGCGACGATTGGTACGATTATTTTAGGTATGTTGACCGACCGCTGGAAGAAAGCCTATGTGATCCTGTTGATGTACGGCGGTATTCTGGCAGGTCTACTGGCGCTAAATGGTGCAAGCTCGCTGAACCAGATGTATATGGCAGCCGCATTGGCCGGTGCCTTCGTGATTGGCTGTCAGGGTGTACTGTATGCCTTTGGTAGTATCGTTTATCCGACAGAAGTGCGTGGTACTGGTGTTGGGGTTGCATCTGCAGTTGGTCGTATTGGTGCCATGCTGGGGCCAGTCATTGCCGGTCAGTTACTGACGGCAGGTTTTGGCGCTGCTGGGGTTATTAGCGCCGCGATCCCATGTATCATCATTTCTGCATTATGTATGCTGTTCCTGGTGAATCGTACTAAAGTGTAAGGTTCAACGATTTAAAAAAGCCTGCTTTTGCAGGCTTTTTTATTTTCAGAATTTAAGAATTAAATACACTGTTTTATTATTAGAAAGATTCATCACTTTATCTTAAATTTTTTTGCAGAGATCTAGCTTGATACAAGCGCGGAACCCATCCTTTTTTGTCAAAAATAATGAATCTATTGATCTGCTCATATACACATGCCGAGAATACACAGTCATGCCATTTTTAGTAGCAGGGCTAAAAATCCTGAAGCATTTTGCGCTATGCTTGGGCATAAATCGAGATTTCAATGGATGAAAACAGATGCAGAATAATGTTGCTTTACTGGTCGTAGACGTACAAAGAGGATTTACCCCGGGGGGTAATCTGGCTGTAGCCAATGCTGACCAGATTATTCCAAATATCAATCTATTGGGGCAGCATTTTAAGCATATTATCCTGACCCAAGACTGGCATCCGGACAACCATATTTCTTTTGCAGACAACCACCCCGGCAAAGTAGCCTATGACAGCATTCAGCTGGATTATGGCACTCAGGTCTTATGGCCAAAGCATTGTGTGCAAGGGACACGCGATGCCGAACTGCATCCGGATTTAAATTTACCGCAAGCACAACTCATCATTCGCAAGGGTTTTCATTCCCAGATCGACAGTTACTCGGCCTTTATGGAAGCTGACCAGAAAACCCCGACGGGTCTTGCTGGCTATCTGCGTGAACGTGGGATTGATACCGTATTTGTGGTCGGGATTGCTACGGACTTTTGTGTGGCCTGGACTGCAATCGATGCCTGCAAACTGGGCTTTAAAACCTATGTGATTGCCGATGCCACCAAGGGCATTGACCTGAATGGTTCCTTGCAACATGCCTGGCAGGATATGCTGTCGCATGGCGTGAAACGTATCTATGTGAAAGATATTGTTCAAGCAGCTTAACACTGGATAGGGATAGAACTTAATATCCCTTTGATCTTATTTATATTTGAATATAAAAATTCAGGCATCAACGGGTGCCTGTTTTATCTTGCTTTTTCTCCCTTAATGTCACCTGGATGAAACCCATGTCAGCCTTGCTCCAGTTTAGCCAATTTGTCCAAAAAACCTTTGCTTTATGGGTGCTGCTTTTTTCCGGCATTGCCTTGATGATCCCTGAAGTTTTTGTCTGGTTACGGGCTTATATTCCGTGGATGTTGGGCATCATCATGTTCGGCATGGGCATGACCATGACCGTCGGAGATTTTAAAAGTGTCTTGCAAAGTCCGAAGGCAGTAGCGATTGGCGTCGTCGCCCAGTTTATGGTGATGCCGGGTTTGGCCTTTTTGCTGTGCAAGCTGTTCCAGCTGCCACCAGAGATTGCCATCGGGGTAATCTTGGTGGGTTGCTGTCCGGGCGGAACTGCATCCAATGTGATTACCTATATGGCCAAGGGCAATACTGCCTTGTCGGTCGCCTGTACCTCGGTTTCGACTTTACTGGCGCCCATTTTAACTCCGGCCATTTTCTATGTGTTGGCCAGTCAGTGGATTGAGATCAATGCCTGGTCGATGCTGGTGTCGATCTTACAGGTGGTGTTATTCCCAATTATTCTGGGCTTAATCGTACGGGCGCTACTCAAGCAAAAAGTTACGGCCTATATTCAGGTCATGCCGTTGATTTCTGTGATTGCGATTGTGGCAATTGTCGCGGCGATTATTGCCGGCAGCAAAACCCAGATTCTGGAGTCCGGTTTAATGATTTTAGGGATCGTGGCCTTACACAACGGTATGGGCTATTTACTGGGTTATTGGGCCAGTCGCATATTTCACTTGGCAGAAATAGACTGTCGTGCAGTATCCATTGAAGTCGGGATGCAGAATTCTGGTCTGGGTGTGGCTTTGGCGGCAACCCATTTTGCTGCATCTCCAATGACGGCTTTGCCAAGCGCCATTTTTAGTCTGTGGCATAATATTTCAGGGCCAGCTTTAGCCACTTATTGGGCTGCCAGACAAACTGAAAAAACAGACACCTAATTGCAGTTTGAGGACAGCACACAACAAGCTAGAACATGATTTTTTATAATGTGAAAAAGTTAGAATATTAATTTATATGGATTTATCGAGCTTTGTAACATAAGTGTCATGAAGTCTGCCTAAGATCGCCCCTCAATGATGTGAAACAACAGACTGTAATCAGCAGCATTGAGAGGGCATGGAACAATTTCAGCATTCGTCAGCGACCTATTTTAATCGGGAACTTTCCTTATTTGAATTTCAGCGTCGTGTCTTGGCACAAGCACTCGATCCGAATTTACCGATTTTAGAGCGCTTAAACTTCCTGATTATTTTTTCCCGTAACCTGGATGAGTTCTTTGAAATCAGGATTGCCGGGCTGATGAAACAGCAAGACCTGAATGCGACTACCCGGACGCCTGATGCTGTACCCACCGAGCTGGTTCTACAACAACTGTCCCAGTCCATTCATGCCACAGTGAACAAACAGTATGAGGTGCTGAATCATGCAATTCTGCCTGAACTCCAGGCGCAGGGTATTCAGTTTCTTCAATATCAGGATCTTCTGGAAAAACATAAGGCCTGGATTGCAGCCTTTTTTGCCAAAGAAGTGCAACCGGTACTGACCCCGATCAGCCTGGATCCTTCACATCCTTTTCCACGTTTGGTGAATAAAAGTCTGAACTTTATTATCAGCCTAGAAGGTAAAGATGCCTTTGGCCGTGAAATCGAGATGGCAATTGTGCCGGCACCACGTTCCTTACCCTGCCTGATTAAAATTCCGGAAGACGTCACCGGAAACAATACCACCCAGATTTTTCTGACTGCGATCATCCAGCAGCATATCAGTGATTTGTTCCCGGGCATGAAAGCGACCGGATGTTATGCCTTTCGAGTCACCCGCAATGCCGATCTAGTATTGTCGGAAGATGTTGACGATCTGGCCGTAGCCTTAAAAGACGAACTGTGTTCGCGCCGCTTTGGTCGTGCAGTACGTCTGGAAATTGAAAATGACTCTCCACAGAACATTATCGACTATTTGCTAGATGAATTTGATCTGACGGAACAGGAACTGTACCGGATTGATGGACCGATCAATTTGTCCCGTCTGAGTACCAGCTTTGAGCGTCCGGAATTAAAGTATCCGCATTTCAGTCCGGTGATTCCCAAAATTTTCCGTAAACAGAAAAGTATTTTTGAAATTTTAAAGGCGCAGGACGTGCTGCTGCATCATCCTTTTGATTCATTCCAGCCAGTGATTACTTTGCTGCGCGAAGCGGCCAAGGATCCAGCGGTGCTGGCGATCAAGCAGACGCTGTACCGCAGTGGTCCGGATTCGGAAATTGTTCAGGTACTGGCAGAAGCCGCACGCAATGGCAAGGAAGTCACGGCCGTGATTGAACTGCGGGCGCGTTTCGATGAAGAATCCAATATTATGGTGGCCAATATCCTGCAAGAAGCAGGTGCAGTAGTGGTCTATGGCATCGTGGGTTATAAAACCCATGCCAAAATGATTCTGATCGTCCGGCGTGAAAATCAGGAATTACTGCGTTATGCGCATTTGGGTACCGGAAACTATCATGCCGGTAATGCCCGCATGTACACCGATTACGGCCTGATGACCACACAGCCGGATATCTGTGAGGATGTGCACCGCATGTTCCAGGAACTGACCGGTATGGGGAAAATGGCCAAACTGAAAGCTCTGCTACATGCGCCGTTTACCCTGCATAGCGAACTGTTGAAACTGATTGAACAGGAAAAGACATTTGCCCTGGCTGGCAAAGCCGCGCAGATCATCATCAAGGTGAATGCGCTTACCGAACCGCAATTAATTGCTGCCCTGTATCAGGCTTCGCAGGCCGGGGTAAAAATTGACCTTATTGTGCGTTCAATCTGCTGTCTGATTCCACAAGTTACCGGTATGTCGGAAAATATTCGGGTACGTTCAATCGTAGGACGTTTCCTGGAACATACCCGGGTCTATTATTTTGAGCATGGCGGCGCCAAGAAACTGTATTGTGCCAGTGCCGACTGGATGGGGCGCAACCTGTTTTCCAGGGTTGAAACCTGTTTCCCAGTACTGGATCCAGAGCTGAAAAAACGGATTTATAAAGATGGCCTGATCAGTTATTTAAAAGATTGTCAAAATGCATGGGAGTTAGATGCCGATGGTCAGTGGCATAAAGTTCCCTGTCAGGATCCGGCCCAGCCTTATAATGCCCAGCAATATCTGCTGGAACAAAAACAGTTAAAAATTTAAAGGGTAGGCCAAGATACGCTGGCGTATTTGTTTTGTACCCATCAAAAAGCCAGATATTGAATCCGGCTTTTTTAATTGCAATATTCAGTGATATTTATGAGGCTTTGGACTGTTTGGATTTTAGAATTTCGGTTCTAAAAGTCTGTGCCAGCTCGGCGCTTTCAGCATCCATCCCATTCACCACAAAAGCATGACGGGTCAGGACATTGGTTGGATTCGGCATGCTGACCAGCTGGAAGTGATCACTCACATCTTTCAGCAAGCTATTCGGTACATGTAAGGCACTTTCTTTCGCGACCAGATGCTGAGTCAGACGCTCAGCGGCCTGTACCGAACTGAGCTGCATCTCCTCGACTTTAGAGGCAATCGCGCTGCGGGTTTGTAGCACAAAACGTTTTTCTTCACGATAACGTTTATACAGCACTTCCGAAAGCAGCTGGAACACGGCACTGATCATGGTCAGGCAGGCCAGGGCATTCGGTTTGTCTGCTGCGATACTGATGGTGGCACCTTTTTCATCAAATTTATGTACGGTACAAATATCAGAACTATTTAACTTATAGCGTTGCACACAGAGTTCAGTGGCTTTATTCAGGAAAATTTGACAGAGATTGAAATAAGGCACCGAAACGGTTTTATTCACGCTATCCAGTAACTGTTTTGGATCGTAGAACTGGATGTTTAAGCTCAGGCTATCGCTTTCCAGTATTGCCGGCTTATGTTCTTTTTCTTTGGCTTTGTTTTTCACTGCCTGTTGGGCTTGGGCAATCGCCAGTGCCGCATTATGCTTTTCCTGTTCCAATGCCTGGGTCAGGGTCTGAATCTCGAATTTCAGTCGCGATTCGTTATTGATGTGCGCCAGATATTCGGTTCGGCTTGGACGTGCCACGGCACGATAAGCGACCCAGAGCAGACCATGAATGATGAACGAGAACAGAATTGCCAGCCATTGTGTCCGCAGAATTTCACCAATACTTGGTTCAATCAGAGTGATTTCAATCACACCGACTTTTTTCTCATTTTGCAGCGCATCACGGACAAAAACTTCACCCTCGCGGGTTTTGGTCAGTCCGCCAGTGGCTAAAACCTGAGCTTTCGCATCTAGAATCCGGATGGAAGCGACACTTGGATTGGTGGCATAACGATTTGCCAGCAACGCCAGAGAAACGCGGTTGGGTGGTTCAAGCTCAGACAGGCTGTCTGTCACCAGTTGACTGGTGATCAGCTGTCCCTGATTGGCACGGTTTTCATTCAGTTGGTGAGTGGTTGCCAATACCAGTAAAAAGGTATGCAGAGCAAAACTTACAATCAATAGGCTAGCAAATAGCCCTTGTCTAGGCGCATTCAACGTAAACTTCCAAGGCAATTCTGTTCAATTTCGATTATGATTCTAACAATAGTTGTAGCTCAGACCCGAGTCAATTCATGCGAGAAATCATTCTTATATCATTCTTAGGACCTGACCAGCCTAATCAATTTACACGATTAATGCAGGTTTTGTCCGCCCATTCCCTACAGATTTTAGATGTAGGGCAAGCGGTTATTCATAATCAGTTAACCTTAGGTATTGTTGTAGCCTCTGAAGACCAGACAGCGACAGCATTAGCCATGAAGGAGATCCTGATTCTAGCACATGATATCGGGTTAACTGTGCGCTTTAAACCGATCTCTGCGACTGAATATGATCAGTGGGTCAAAGAGGGTGGACGCACACGTTATATCGTAACGGCATTGGCCCCTGAATTAAATGCCTCTCATCTGCAAGCCGTGACCCAGATTGTCTCGGGTCAGGGTTTTAATATTGAAACCGTGACCCGTCTGTCTGGTCGCCCCATTTTAGATGGCCAGAGCAGCGGGCCAAAACGTGCCTGTGTCCAGTTCGGTTTAAGCGGACAGATGCTAGATGCAGCTGCCATGCGCGCGGCCTGCCTCAGCCTGTCGAATGAACTGAATGTCGATGTCGCGGTACAAGAAGACAATGCCTATCGCCGTAACCGCCGTCTGGTTTGCTTCGATATGGACTCAACCCTGATCGAACAGGAAGTTATTGACGAACTGGCGATTGAAGCCGGTGTTGGTGAACAGGTCGCAGAAATTACCGAACGTGCTATGCAAGGCGAGCTGGACTTCCAGCAAAGCTTCCGTGCACGTGTCGCCTTGTTAAAAGGCATGGACGCTTCGGTACTTCCGAAAATTGCCGAGCGCCTGACGATTACCGAAGGAGCTGAACGCCTGATTTCGACTTTAAAAGCACTAGGTTACCGTACTGCAATTCTTTCTGGCGGCTTTCAGTATTTTGCTGAATATCTGCAAACTAAACTGGATATTGATGAAGTGCATGCCAATGCACTCGATGTTCAGGATGGTGTTGTTACCGGTGAAGTCAAAGGCCATATCGTCGATGGCGCACGCAAAGCACTCTTGCTCGGTGAAATCGCCCAGGAGATGGGAATTTCCCTGGAACAAACCATTGCAGTCGGTGATGGCGCCAATGATTTACCAATGCTATCCATTGCAGGACTTGGTGTGGCTTTCCGTGCCAAACCTCTGGTACGCCAAAACGCCAATCAGGCAATTTCTAGCGTCGGTCTGGACGGTGTGCTGTATCTGCTCGGTGTACATGATAAAGACCTGAACCGTGCATAAGTACAGGCTTTGATTGATTTTAAACGCGACCTCCGGGTCGCGTTTTTTATTGCTTATGATGTGAGTTGCATAAGTGAGCGATGAAATTTGCCTACAAAAACATCGATCATCTTAAACGGAAAAATAATTTTTTAACTTAAAAAAACTACTGATAATTTTGTAATGACACGCCAACATTGGTGCAGTCATTGATCCACAAAAATGTGAAAAGCAAAAAATGTAATGACAATATAATATCGCGACAAAGTATGTCGTTAGGCTGGAAGACAGGACTTTTTTTATGCAAAAAACTCAGCATAATGCAGGCATAGAGATACAAATCAACAGATTCCATTTTATTGATTTAACGAAATTCAATAGATAGAAGCGTTGCAATATCAAGCGGAAACTATCTATCTGGATGGAGGGGGTTATATGGTAACAGCGAATTTAGCAACGATTGTGGGCTTCAGTTTAGTCGCTGTAGCTGTGCTTGCTGTGTTCTTCTCGCCTTATCGTCGCTGGTTAAGCTTTATGGCGGCCGGGATGCTGGTATGGGGCCTGATCGAGGTGATTCGTGTAGGAACTCAAACCTGGTTTGAGCTACCAATGACGTATAGTTACCTGAGCGCGTTAACTGCGGTCATGATGGTCGTGACTGGCCTGTTGTTGCGTGAAGATCGTCGTGCTGAGCGTGCTTTAGCAAAACGCCGTTGCATCGAACATACGCCAGTGTATGAAGACGACCAGCAGCAGCTTTCAAGCCGTTAATTCTACAAGTTGCAATGAAAAAAATGCACCCATGGGTGCATTTTTCAGTTTGGAAATATGATACAAACTGCATAATCCACCTAGCCCAGAACTATGCTAGGATATTTGTCAATTTTCGTACAATTAGAATAGGCATCCTCCATGAAACTGTCGTCCATTCCTGTGTTAAAACTTCCTCTTATTGATATGAGTACAGATCCGCTGGACTTACTGGTCGCAGGTTTAGCTTTACGTATGAAGCAGTTGGCACGTACCAGCCCAAAATTCATTGAACTGGTACATGGGCGTCAATTCCGTATCCAGATTGGTACGGATGAAGGTATGGCACGTCAGATTATTGTGGATAACGGTCATATCGATACCGTTTCTGGTGATGCTGAAAAAGCTGATTTTGTGTTGCAGTTTGCTGACAGTGAGCAGGGTGTGAAGACCTTGGTCAAAGGTGACCCGACGGCATTTATGACCGGCATGCAAAGTGGCACCATTAAAATGGAAGGCGACTTTGGCCTGCTGGTTTGGTTTAACCAGGTGGCAAAAATGATTCCACCAAAACTGCCAAAGCCAGTCAAAGAAAAAGTGAAAATGGTACGTCAGTTTATTAAAGAGAAAACTGGTAAATAAGTTAAAAATCTTTCATCCAACCTTTTCTTTCTACCTTTGGGAGAAACACAAAGAGGGGGGTGAAAGGATGAAAGATTTTTAAAAGAAAAAGCCCTCATTAGAGGGCTTTTTTAATGTGATGAATAATGTCGTTATTCAACTTCTAAATTAAACGTCACCGGTCCATCATTGACCAGATGGACTTTCATGTCGGCGGCAAAAATACCGGTTTGCATATGTTCAAACTGGCTTTGGGCATATTCTACCAGCTGCTCATAAAGTGCTTTAGCCTCGGCAGGCGGCATAGCTGGGCCAAAGTCTGGACGTAAACCCTTCTGGGTCTGTGCCATCAAGGTAAATTGTGAAACCAGCAATATACCACCGCCAGCCTGGGCAACGTTCCAGCCCATTTTGCCCTGTTCATCATCAAAGAAGCGGTATTTCAATATTTTATCAATCAGCTTTTTGCCTTTTTCCAGATTATCGTCTTTGCCTAAACCTAGAAAAACCAGAATTCCTTTTTCAATTTCCCCAGTGGTTTCACCCTCGACCACGACTTTAGCTTCTAAAACTCTTTGTAATAAGGCACGCATTTTACATATGGACTGCTAATGATAGATGGACGTGATTGTAGCAAAAATAAAATCTGGAGAAGTATGAGATGCTGTTTTTATGAACTTTAAATATCTGAAAATCAATTGATTAATTTTTTTAAATCCATTAAAGCGATTGAATTAATAAAAATAATCTGTTTTATCTATTTATTGTGTTGGCGTATCTTAGCCCATGCAGGAAAGGTAATAAATTGAGAGATTTAGAAATGTTTAAGCGTTCATTACTGTTTGCAATGCTTGCAACTGTCACAGCTACACAAGCTGCTCCTTTAACAAAAGACAATGGCGCGCCAGTCGGTGATAACCAGAACTCGATCACTGCGGGTCCACAAGGTCCAACTTTGCTGCAAGATGTGCAACTGGTTCAAAAACTGCAACGTTTTGGTCGTGAGCGTATTCCTGAACGTGTGGTACATGCGCGTGGTACAGGGGCTTATGGTGAATTCGTTACTACGAAAGATCTGTCTGATTTAACAATTGCTTCTTTATTCAAGGCCGGTACCAAAACTCCAGTTTTTGTGCGTATGTCTACCGTAATTCATGGTAAAGGTTCACCAGAGACTTTACGTGACCCGCACGGTTTCGCAGTGAAGTTCTATACCCAGGAAGGTAACTGGGACTTAGTCGGTAACCAGACGCCAGTCTTCTTTATCCGTGATGCGATCAAATTCCCGGATTTCATCCATGCGATGAAGCCAAGCCCGGTCACCAATGTACAAGATGCCAACCGTGTATTTGACTTCCTGTCTAGCCAGCCTTGGGCAACCAACATGCTGACTTATGTTTATGGCAAGCAAGGTGTCCCAACCAGCTACCGCGAACAGGACGGTTTCGGTGTACATGCCTACAAACTGTATAACGACAAAGGCGAATACAAGTACGTGAAATTCAACTTCCGCTCTAAACAGGGTGTGAAGGGCTTGAACGTCAAAGAAGCGGCTGAACAGCAAGGTAAAGATTTCAACCACTTGACCAATGATCTTTATAACAACATCTATGCAGGTAACTTCCCGAAATGGGACCTGTATATTCAGGTGCTTGATCCTAAAGATCTAAACAGCTTTGATTTTGATCCATTAGATCCAACTAAAATCTGGCCAACCGAGCTGGTTCCAGAAACTAAAGTCGGTACTTTAACCCTGAACCGTATGCCGAAGAACTTCTTCAACGAGACTGAACAGTCGGCATTTGCGCCAGGTAATCTGGTTCCGGGCATCGAGCCATCAGAAGACCGTCTGCTACAAGGCCGCATCTTCTCTTACTCAGATACCCAAATGTACCGTTTAGGCGCGAATCACCAGCAAATTCCGGTGAACCGTCCAGTGGTAAATGTGAACAACAATAATCAGGATGGCTACATGAATATCTCTGAGCGTGACTCGGATGTGAACTATGAGCCAAGCCGTAAAGAGCCAAAAGCTGCCACTGAAAAAGCACGTGCGGTAGAAACACCATTATCTGGTCATGTACAGCAAATTGGCGTGAAAGAGCAGAACTTCAAGCAGGCAGGTGAGCTGTACCGTTCATACTCGGCTAAAGAAAAAGATGACCTGATCATGAACCTTGCTGCTGATTTAGGCGCAGTGAAAGATTCAGAAACCAAGCACATCATGTTGTCTTACTTCTATAAGGCAGATGCGGACTACGGTACACGTATGACCAAGGCGGTAAACGGTAACCTGGCGACTGTTAAAGCCAAAGCTGCAAAATTAAAAGACTAATCCCGATTGGTCTTGAGGAACTGGTGACTAGGGCATAGCGCATCACCTCCAAAAAGTCCTGTAATACTCCAAACCTTTCCTGCACCCTAGGGGGAGTTTTACAGGCACTCCGTTTTTTATCTCATCTCAGGATAATTCAGTCTTTCAAGACTTAAATTCCCCTTCGATTTCTGCTGGAGTTCATCATGAAAGTTATGTCATCTATGTTTTTAGCCAGTATTCTCACGATAGGTTCCGCATTCGCAAACGTGACTGTCGCGAAGGAGATCTCCCCCGCTAAAAGCGTGGACAATATTCAGATGAACTCACAACAGGAACTGATCGACCTGTTCTTTGCTGCCGCCAAAATTGGCAATAGCGAAGTTATCAACGAATTTTTAAAACATGGCTTTCCGGTCGATGTACGCAATAAAGACGGTTATACGCCACTGATGATGGCAACGTATTATGGCCATCAAGCGATAGTCAGCAGTTTGCTTAAACATGGTGCCGACCGCTGTGCTCGAGACAATCGAGGCAATACGGCCTTGATGGGGGCTTTATTCAAGATGGAATTTGCGATTGCCAAGCAGTTGCGTCAGGTGGACTGTGATGTCCAGGCGCAAAAAACCGGACAAAAGACCACAGCCGAATTTGCCAAGGTCATTGGCCAGGAAAAACAGCTACAGAAACTGATTCAGGAACAGGAAAAAGCTCAGACCAACACCCAGAAATAAACCGGGTTATGCTTCTGATACTTTTTTCGCAAATACAGCCAGCTGTACGTAAATCCTGCATTATTGCATGACTTTTTATGCTTTAATGCAGAGATAAGCACAGCGATATTCCCTTAGTTATGGCTCCAATTATCCATTCTCTGTTAGATACTGACTTGTACAAATTCACTATGTTACAAGTGGTCTTACACAAGTTTCCGCAAACGCATAGTGTCTACCATTTCCGTTGTCGTAATCTGGAAGATACAGTCTATCCACTGACGGATATTCTGGATGACCTGAATCATCAACTGGACCTGCTGTGTCAGCTAAAATTCAAAGAACATGAACTGCAATATTTAAGAAGCTTACGTTTTATCAAAAGCGACTTTGTCGATTATCTGGAACTGTTCCAGCTCAAGCGCCGTTTCATCAAGGCCAGTATCGACAGTCAAGGCCGTCTGGATATTGTGGTGGAAGGCCCGATGGTTCAGGCGATGATGTTTGAGATATTCGTTCTCGCTATTGTCAATGAACTGTATTTCAGCCGCATTCGCACGCCTGAAGTATTGGCAGAAGGCGAGCGCCGTTTAAAAGCCAAAATCGAGCTGTTAAAACAGTATGACACTGCGCAAAACCCCAATGATCCACCATTCTTGGTGTCAGATTTTGGTACGCGTCGCCGTTACAGTTTCGATTGGCAAAAGCATGTGGTCGAAGAATTTCACAAAGCCGCACCGCATGTGTTCCGTGGGACCAGTAATGTACTGTTAGCCAAAGAGCTGGGCATTACCCCGATTGGTACCATGGCGCATGAATTCCTGCAAGCTTTTCAGGCGCTGGACGTACGTTTACGTAATTTCCAGAAATCTGCACTGGAAAGCTGGGTACAGGAATATCGTGGTGACTTGGGTATTGCCTTGACCGATGTGGTGGGGATGGATGCATTCCTGCGCGACTTTGACCTGTACTTTGCCAAGCTGTTTGATGGCTTGCGTCATGATAGTGGCGACCCTTATGAATGGGGTGACAAGGCCTATGCGCATTATAAAAAGCTGAAAATAGACAGCAAAACCAAGATGCTGACTTTTAGTGATGGCCTGAATCTGGAAAAAGCCTGGAAATTGCATCAGTACTTTAAAGACCGTTTTCAGGTCAGTTTCGGCATTGGCACGAATCTGACCAATGATATGGGGCAAACCCCACTCAATATTGTGCTGAAACTGGTGGAATGTAACCGTCAGTCAGTAGCCAAAATCTCGGATAGTCCGGGCAAAACCATGACCGATAATGATACGTTCCTGGCCTATTTACGTCAGGTTTTTGAGATCAATGAACCTGCCTAAGTCAGTTTGAACAATTCATAATTTTAAACAACCGTGTCTATGCAGATGCGGTTTTTTTATGCAAGAGTATTTAAGACTAGGGTTTAGCTAAAATCTTGCTAATCATCTGCAAAGAAAGCGCATAAGTCTAAAAACCAGCTGTGCTAAGATCAACAGGATTTGACCAATAATAGCCATGATAACGATGACCGCTGCAGCTTTTAATTTTGGCCTGCTGATTGAGGCAGAAGATTTAGTTCCCTATTTGGGCCATGAAAAACTTCGTATTGTCGACCTGAGCCGTGCCTCTGTGTATGAGCAGCTGCATATTCCGCACGCCTTGCATTTAAAGCCTAAACTTCTGGTGCGTCAGGAAGAAACGGCAATGGGACTGTTGCCGGACGCGGAAGGCTTGCAGACTCTCATTGATTATCTGAATATTTCTCCTGAACATCATGTGGTGGCTTATGATGATGAGGGCGGGGCATGGGCAGGGCGTTTGCTCTGGAACCTGCATTGTCTGGGCTTTGAAAATACCAGCTTATTGAATGGTGGGATTCATGCCTGGCTCGGTGCAGGCTTGCCGACTTCTTCCAGTCAGGAACAGTTTGCACCAGTGAAGAACGTGTTGCAGGTCAATCTTGAGCATCAGGCGAATTTTCAGATTGGCTATGATGAACTGCGCCAACAGGTTGAAAATCAACAGGTTCAAATTTGGGATTGCCGTACAGAAGATGAATATACTGGCCTACGTTTAGCGGCTCGACGCGGCGGTCACATTCCGGGAGCACGTCATTTTGAATGGAGTACTGCCCTTAATCGTGAAAATCATTTAAAATTACAGCCTTTACCACGTACTCAGCAGCGTCTGGAACAACTGGGCTTTGATTTGAATCAACCCGTTGTGGTGTACTGCCAGTCCCATCACCGCTCAGGTTTGGCCTATATTCTGGGTCGTTTACTGGGCTGGAAAATTCGAGCCTATGATGGTGCGTGGAGTGAATGGGGCAACCGCCTCGATAGTCCAATCGCTACAGGGGAGCTGCCATCTTGAGCATCACATCACTTTTAAAACAACAGTTTTTTATTAAAGCTCAACGATTAGTACCGCAACATCGCTTGTCTCGGGTGGTGGGTAAAATTGCCGCCAGCGAAAACCCGATTATCAAAACTGCTGCAATTACTGCCTTTAAGGCGCAGTATGGCATTGATATGTCGATTGCTGAACAGGCCAATGCCCTGAAATTCAAGTCATTTAATGAATTTTTTACGCGTGCCCTAAAAGAAGGTATCCGTGCGGTTGATCCAGATGCTACGAGCATTGTTTCGCCTGCAGATGGTGCGATTTCCCAGCTGGGTAAAATTGAAAATGGCGATGTGTTTCAGGCCAAAGGCCAGAAATTTACCGTTGAAGCCCTGATTGCTGATCCGCAACTGGCTGAGCCATTCAAAAATGGTGAATTCGCGACCGTATATTTGTCGCCACGTGATTATCATCGGGTGCATATGCCATTTGCTGGCACCTTGACTGAAACGTTATATGTACCGGGCGAGCTATTCTCGGTCAATCAGGTGACCGCAGAAAATATTCCGGGCCTGTTTGCACGCAATGAACGTATGGTCTGTCTGTTTGATACTGAAATCGGTCGTATGGCGGTGGTATTGGTCGGTGCGATGATTGTAGCGGGTATTGAAACGGTGGCAACCGGCAAAGTGAAGCCTTCAGGACGAATCGAACTTAATCAGCATGATCTGTTCCTGGAAAAAGGGGCAGAACTGGGGCGTTTCTACCTCGGTTCAACGGCAGTGATTTTATTTGAAGAAAATAAAATGCAATGGGATGCCGCGTTCAAGGCCAATTCTTTGGTGAATATGGGTGAAGCGCTGGGGCATACAGTTTAAAGATTTTAGCCTCCCTTTATTAAAGGGAGGTTGGAGGGATTAAATATTTTCTCGTTTAGAATAAATAAAAATCCCCCTCAGTCCCCCTTTAAAAAAGGGGGATTTCCTCTCCTATTAAGGAGACGGTTAGAGAGATCCAAATAAAAAAAGCACCATCAGGCGCTTTTTTTCATTTCTAGAAATTTATCGTTTCACGACGATGGAATCGATACCGCTATTCTGCAAGGTTTGCTGCGCGATAATTGCGGCTTCTGCAGAATCATAAGGGCCTGAAACCACGCGATACCAGACTTTGCCATTTTCTACACTGCGTACCACATCGGCAGATAAACCATTGAGAATAATTTCGGCACGGCGGGCATCGGCTTGATCTGGATCATCAAAGCTGCGAACTTGCAGAATATAACTGGCCGGAGCGGCAACAGGTGCTTCGCTGGCTTCTAAGCCAGGCTCAGTTGTGGTCGCCTCAGGTGTAGCCACTTCAGGTCGAGGTGCTTCTACAATCACTACCGTATCCTGATTTTTGTTTTCAGGGACGGCCTGTTCAGGAATTGGCGTCACTTGTTGCTGTGGCAAGAGATCATAAAAACGGTAATCTTTATTGGTATCTTCTTCTTGGACAGATTCAGCACTTGTTTGAGTTTTCGGTTTAACTGGTTCCCATGGCTTCCAGAGCATCAGTGCCATCAAAAAACTTAACACGATTAAAATGATCACGAGTGTGCCGAGCCAGGTTGGAATAAGTGGCTTTTTAGGCTTATTCGGTCTTTCAGATACACCGCGTTGCGTTTTTCCAAACACTTGGGATTTTCCTCTTATTAATCGGGACATATAGAAAAGGCATAACAGCAGTTATGCCCCTACTATCACTTCATCCTATGTGATCAGGATACAAAAGTCATCCTCTAGATCACAAATCACACAGAATTTTAATTTATCTGTATCTTCAAGCACATAGCTAAAGTTACAAAATGTCTGCTCAGCAGATCAACGGCAATGTTTTGCTTACATGCTCACTTCGAGCATAGCTCTTGTCTTGCATCAATGTAAAAGCAGTGCTTTGACTATTTACCTTCTTGCATCAATGTAAAAGCAGTGCTTTACATTTCTGCTTCGAGCCTAGCTCTCGCCTTGCGAGCATGCAAAACAGTGTTTTGCTTACATGCTCTCAGGAGCTGATACGCCAAGCAGTTCCAGACCGTTACGCAGTACCTGACGCACGTTCACTGATAACAATAAGCGTGCTTGGGTCAATTCAGCATCATCACCGAGTACTTTATTGTCGTTGTACCAGCCGTGGAATAATGCTGCCAGTTCTTTTAGGTAGTTACCGATTTGATGCGGCTCATAGCTGTTTGCAGCACGGACCAGAATTTCTGGATAGGCCGCCAGCTTGGCCAGGATTTCAGTTTCAGCATCAAGCTCCAGCTTAGCCGCTAAATTACGTGCCGCTGTAGCATCAAAGTTAACATTGGTAGAAGCTGCTTTTTCTAACATACGACAGATACGGGCGTGTGCATACTGGATGTAATACACGGCGTTGTCCTTGCTTTGTGACACAGCAAGATCCAGGTCAAAATCAATGTGCTGTTCAGACTTGCGCATCACGTAGTAAAAACGAGCGGCATCATTGCCGACTTCTTTACGCAAATCACGCAAGGTCACGAACTGACCTGAACGAGATGACATTTGTACCATCTCGCCGCCACGCCATAGGCTCACGAACTGAACCAGAAGAACCGTTAATTTTTTCGAGTCATAGCCCAACGCATCAATGGCCGCTTTTACACGTGCGATATAACCGTGGTGATCCGAACCCCAGATATCGATGATATCGGTATAGCCACGTTGTAACTTGTTCAGGTGATAAGCGATGTCAGATGCGAAGTAGGTGGTCTGACCATTACGGCGTTTTACGACACGGTCTTTTTCATCACCGAATGCAGTGGATTTAAACCAGATGTTGCCATCCAGTTCATACAGGAAACCACGCTGGTCTAAAGTCTGTAAGGCTTCTTCAATTTTGTCTGTCAATGATTCTTCGCTGAACCATTGATTGAAGGTTACACCAAACTCGCCGAGGTCATCTTTAATATCATCTAAGATTGCTTTAAGCGCGGCTTGCAAGAATACGCGGTAGCCTGTGCCAATTAACGCTTGTGAATTAAAGATCAAACCATCAATGTGTTTTTCTTTATCACCAGACAATACGACTTTATTGCCATCAGCATCTAATTCGGCTGCAAACTGTACATCTTCAGGCACATCTTTATACACGTCGGCCACAGGACGGACATAAGCATCGCCATCCTGGTCAATAATGCTTTGTGCAATTTCTTTTACGTAGTCACCCTGGTAGGCATTTTTCGGGAATACCAGTTCCTGACCCGTTAATTCTAAGTAGCGCAGATAAGTCGAAGTCGCCAGAATGTCCATTTGACGGCCAGCATCATTGACATAGTATTCGCGATCGACTTTTGCACCGGTCGCTTCAAGCAAGTTCGCAACCGTCATGCCATACGCAGCACCACGACCATGACCTACGTGCAGGCTAGAGGTTGGGTTGGCAGAAACGAATTCAACCTGAATACGTTTATCCGCATTGACCTGGGTACGACCATAAGTCGCCTGTTGTGCCTGGATTTGATCAAGGACTGCAAAGCGCTGGTCAGCATTCAGGAAGAAGTTAATAAAACCAGGACCGGCAATTTCTGCCTTGCTGATATCTGCCACTTCAGGCAGGGCAGCAAGAATTTTTTCCGCTAAATCACGTGGCTTCATACCCGCAGCTTTCGACGCGATCATGGCAATATTCGACGCAAAGTCACCATGGCTTCGGTCTTTGGTACGCGTCAAATTACTTGTATTGTTCCAGTCAGATGGGAGTACGCCTTGTGCCTGTAAAGTGTGCACTGCATGATCGAGAGCTGCTTGTATTGCCGTATTCATAATCAGTCGAAAATAGAGATCGCAGAAAAACAGCAAATATAGCAAATTTCAGGCTGTTTAGGTAAAAGCATTTCTCGGGAATAAAAAGTGGAGGATCACTTCGTCAGAAGTTTTTGACTAAAGAAAGGGAAAATCAACGGATTAATCCCGTGAAAATAAAACCAGTTTTTAGCTCAACATTTCAGATGAAAAAAAACAATGCTTCACCGTACAGAATTTGGCTTATATTAGTCATCTGAAAACAGTAAAAAGAGCATGTCGTGGCTGCATCACAACGTCCGACCATTATCGGTCATATTCCTAAACTCCCTGCAAAATGGGCATTGATTATTGTGCCTTTTATCCTGTCCTGCCTGATGAGTGGCATTATTTCCATGATCAATATGCTGCGTAATCTTGGCTGGATTGATGGATTTATGGCACTCTGGTTTCATAACTGGATGATTTCCTGGGCGATTGCGTTTCCGATTGTAGTGACCTTATTGCCTTTTGTACGTAAATTCACTGGGCTGTTGGTCGATATGTCCGGACCTCAGCCACCCAAATGATCATTTTTTAAATCTTAAATTTGATCTGGCTGGAGTCAATTCTTGAGCATTTTAAAAGTGGGGCTATATGGGGCGAATAGCATCATTTTTAAATTAAATGCTCCACCGCCGCCCGGATGATCCCGAGCACCAGACCGATACAAGCACCGACCACAACTCCATTGACCCGGATCATATGCAGGTCGCCGCCGACTTCATTTTCAATCTTGTCGATCATCTCGCTTGAATCCCATTCGTGAATGCGCTCGCTGATAAAACGAATCACTTTTTCACTATACTGGTCACTCAGGTCAACCGCGATTCCGCTGAGACGTTTATTCAGCAGCTCACGTACCGAGGCATTCGAGATAATATTTTCTCCGACCTGCTGGATGGCAATTCTAAGATTTTCCGCAATCCCCGAATCCGGTTTTTGCAAGTCAGCCTTGATCGCATCACATAAAATCACCACCGCACCGCTGATAAAATTCAGCACTTGTGGGCTATCCAGTAAGGCATCTTTGGTTTCATTCAGACGCTGGCTGGCTTCACTGTCATTATCCGCCAGCTGTAACATCCAGCTATGTCCCATGTTCTCAATTTTGAGTCGCCATGGATGATCTGGATCGGCCAGCATGGCTTCAACGCGCCCGATCACGGAATCAATACTGCGTTGCTGCACATCAATCCCGATCCAGCTGGCGCCTTTGGCCAGTTTCCACACCCCCATTTCCTTAAACAGGTTACGGGTCAGCTCACGGGTTTGTTCAGGATGCGAGGTCATCCAGGCATGCACCACATCCAGTCCACGCTGTAGCACATCCTGATGGAAATCATTGTCCAGAACGGCATGCAGCATTTCGCTGGCTAGGGTATTGATCTGGGTATTTTTGACCCATTGCACGCTGTTGCTCTGGATAAATCCGGCAATCTGTTCCTGTCCCACAAATTCAAAAATTTTAGGCACCGTCTGTTGAATGACCTGAGTCACTTGGGCATTGTTTTGTGGATTGGCCAGCCAGCGTCCTGCAGCCAGACTCAGGTCGGTACTGTCCAGACTGCGCTGTACAATTTGCGGAGAAAGAAAATTTTCCTGCACAAAACGGCCCATCGACTCTGCAATACGGGCCTTGTTACGTGGAATGATTTCGGTATGGTCACGTAAAAACTTGGGAATAGGCAATCTGCCAAAAGGGTTACGAAACAGTACGGTAATCGCATACCAATCCGCCAGACCACCGACCACACCCGCTTCTGCCGAGAGCATCAGAATATGAATGAGCCAGACATATTCGGGTAGCAGTTTGGCTGCAACCATCAATGCCAACCAGATCAGTACGGCGACCACCAGGGCGATGGTCGCGAAACGTTTACTGCGTTGTAAGCTCGGGGAGATACGCTCTGTCTGCATAGATCATCCTGTCAGGAGGGATTGGCCGGTTGCGGTTGCAGCACTGCACCGGATGGACTTAAACCATATTTAGCCCCAAGTGACTGTAAAATCAAGCGGGCATCAAAGGCATCTTGAGGCGCCTGATTGGCCTTGAAGCATTCAATGGTATAAGCCACCTGGGCAGGATCCAGAGTCACGGTATAAGGACGGTCATAGAATGGGTTTGGCCAGAATCCCGGATATCGGCGGTAATACCCGTAAGGATAAAAGCTTGGCGCCGGATAGACGATGGCTTGCCGTGGAGGTTGCTGGGTGCGGTTACTTGGATCATTCAGTACTCTGAAGAATTGAAAACCATTTTGTACGGTAGTCTGTGCGGCTTTGAGCAGGGTAATTTCTTCAGCTGTGCCAAAGCTCATATTGGGACGGGCCTGAAAGCTGATACGGTAAGTGTTGCTGTTGAGGGGAGTGGTACTGTAGCGACCTAACTGATCAAATGTTAAGGGCTTTGAGGGTGTGGTTGCACAGCCAGTCAGGCTGATGGCAGCAATCATACTCAATCCCAGTAGCATGTTTTTCATGTTCGATCTCCTGATGCAATGATCCAGTCCAGACAGCCGGTCTTAAAAAATCTTAAAAACTGCTATCGGGCTGGGTCAGGAAAGTAAGTTCTTCATCGGTCGAGTCACGACCCAGAATCTGGTTTCGGTGCGGGTAACGTCCAAAGCGGTCAATAATGACCTTGTGCTTTTTCTCGAATTCCAGATTGGTCGGATTGCCCAGACGCTGAAACAGTTTTAAGGCGAATTCATGAATCAGTTTGGATTCGCTGTGCATAAATGGCATATACAGAAAGGCACGCTGTTCCGGACTGAGCTGTTGATCCAGGTTCAGGCTGATGGCTTCCTGAGCCAAGGCCAGTGCCAGACTGTCTTGGGCGAAAGCTTGGGGAGAATCACGGAATAAATTTCGTGAAAATTGATCTAGCACAATAATTTCGGCCAGCCGGCCTTCTGCGGTTTTACGCCAGCCCCAAAGTTCAGCCTGGGCTGCCTGCTGATGGGTGCTCATGAACTGCTGCGCAATACTTTGGTCGAATTCATGACTTTGGCTAAACCATAAGGGCTGGCTGTCCGCATGAAACCAAAAGTCTAAAATATCTTGATAATTCATAATATTTACAATTCATTAGCATCTATTTGTTAATAAAATCACAAATTTTCCATGTCTTATAGAGGAAGTTTGTGTTAAAAATTTGCCAAATTAAAAATCAATGGTTTGCCTGAAAACTAGGCAGCCTGTCATATGCCGGCACGAAATCACGTTATACTGATTAAACCGATGATTTTAATTTAATAATTTAGCCCCCTTAAGCGAGATTGTAATGAGTCAACCTGAATCGACTTCCCAAAATGTGTTACCGACCTGGGTCGAGTCGTCACTCATCAAAGGCATGTTGCGTGGTATCGAGCGTGAAAGCTTACGTATGCAAAGTGATGGTTTCCTGTCACAGGCAGCGCATCCTCGTGCCTTGGGTTCAGCCTTGACTCATCCACATATCACCACGGACTATTCTGAAGCATTGATGGAGTTTATTACTCCGCCACAGGACAGTATTAAAAAAGCGCTGGACTATCTCAGCGATATTCATGCGATTGTCCATCGTCATCTGGAAAATGATGAAAAGCTCTGGCCTTTGTCGATGCCGTGTATGCTGGACAGCCGCGATGACAGTATTCCGCTGGCACAGTATGGCAGCTCGAATATCGGTTTATTTAAAACCTTGTATCGTCATGGTCTAGGTGTGCGTTATGGCCGCCGTATGCAGACGATTTCAGGTGTGCATTACAACCTGTCTTTCCCGGATCATCTGTTCGAGGCCTTGCAACAGCAGGAACAGGACGAGGCGCTGCAAGCATTGAGCTTGCAGGATTATCGCAGTCATCGCTATATGGGCCTGATCCGTAACTTTATTCGTCTGACCCCACTGGTGATGTTCCTGATCGGGGCCAGTCCGGCGGTCTGCCAGTGCTTTATGACTGGCCGTGATCATTTCTTGCTGCCATTGGTCAAAGGCACCTTGTATTCGCCTTATGCGACTGCGCTACGTATGGGACGTTTTGGCTATCAAAACTCTGCACAGAAACAGCTCGGTATTCACTACAATAATTTGCAGGACTATCTGGACGGACTGCAAAAAGCGGTCAAAACGCCCTATAAACCGTTTAGTCGTTTGGGATTAGATGATTCCAATGGCCAGCCGATCCAGATCAATGATCATGTGTTGCAAATCGAAAATGAATATTACAGCTTAGTGCGCCCGAAACAGGTGCCACTCGCGGGTGAAACCCCGTCACAGGCACTGGAAAATCGTGGGATTGCCTATGTCGAGCTGCGCGCAGTCGATGTCAATCCATACAGCCCGATTGGCATTAATGAAGATACGGCCGGTTTCCTTGAAGTGGTAGCCTTGTACTGTTTATTGCAAGATAGTCCGGCACTACTCAGTGATGAACAGGATATTATTGAGCAGAATCAGGCCGAAGTAGTGAACCGTGGCCGTGCGCCAAATGCCGCAATTATGGAAAATGGCCAGTCTTATCCGATTGAGGATTGGTGTGCCATACATTTGCAGCGCATGCATCCCTTGGCCAAGCTGTTAAATTCGGCCTATGACAGTACTCTCTATACCGATGCATTAAAAACCATGATGATCCGGGTCGATGAAGTCGATGCCACCTTGTCTGCCTTGGTGGTGGGTGATACGCGTGAACAGGGCGGGATGTGGCATTTTGGCCAACATCTGGCACAGCAGCACAGCAGTGTCTATGAAGAACATCAGCTCAGTCCGGAAACACTGGCTTATTTTGAAGAAATGTCACAAAAGTCATTGCAGCAGCAACAGCAACTCGAGCAAGATAGCAGCATCAGTTTTGCTGATTATTTAGCCCAATATCGATAAAAAATAAGGGGATTCACCATGCAATGGGGTTATCGCTTCGTGAGTGGTATGTTGTTTCTGGCTGCTGTCATCGGCATGGCATTTGCCTTATATCTTGAGCATGTACAAGGTCTGGCGCCTTGTCCGCTCTGTGTGTTTCAGCGTGTCGGATTAATCGGACTCGGGATCATCTCACTGATCGCATTCCTGCATAATCCCGCATCTAATCTCATGAAGCGGCTATATGCCTTGCTGGGTTCGCTCAGTATTTTGTGGTCTGTGGGCGTGGCTGCGCGTCATGTCTGGTTACAGAACCTGCCCCCGGATCAGGTGCCGAGCTGTGGTCCCGGTCTGGAATACTGGCTGGAAACCCTGCCGATGCAGTCTGTACTGCAACAGGTCTTAAATGGTTCAGGGGAATGTGCCGCGATTGACTGGACCTTCTTGGGTCAATCCTTGCCTGTCTGGTCTTTGATCTTCTTTAGTATTTTATTGCTGATTAGCCTGTGGCAACTACTGCGTAAATATAAAAAGGCACCGGTTAAACGACTCAGAGATAAATACTAATCAAGTTCCTATTAAAAAGCCCTCAATGGAGGGCTTTTTAATGTACGGAGAGTTAAGTCAGGGCAATACCTTCCAGACTGTCCAGATCCGTCATATATTCACGAATCTGATCAAAGGCCTTATCTTCTACACTTGGATAGAACCAGCGCGCCACCTGTTCCGCCACCAGTGGATGATATTGAATTTCAAAATGGTTCAGGCCATAAAAAATCGCCTTGTGTGCATCCGGGACTTTGAGCTGGAAACGCGGATTGGGATGCTCGCCCAAAGCACTTTTAATACTCACCAGATAATCACCAATCACATGCAGGGTCTTGTTCTTGCGGTTTTCAAACTCGATGGTGCCGGCGACCAGATAGGTGTCGATATGAGAGGGAATCGGGGCAGGTTTACGGTGATCATCCATAAAGCCGATCCGAAGTGGATTATGCTCCCAGTCATCATCCCGGACGCTGCCATGGCGCAAATCCAGAATACCGTTACTGCGAATATTGACCAGATGGCCAAGCAGCCGGATCAGTGGAAAATGTCCAAGTTTGTCCTGCAAGCTAAAGCCAAAACGTTCCAGTACTGCACCATGATGCGGTGAACCCAGACAGACCAGATTTTCCACCATATTGACCCAGCTATAGACATTCTGCTTGCCATAAAACAGCGCACTACGAGAGACCAGACCACCCATGCTATGCCCGATCAGGTCAATACTGGTAATTCTCGGATTGCGAGCAATCAGATCCTGTAAGGTATTCGCCAGACTTCGACCATTGGCAGAAATCCGGCGTCCAGTATTGTAATTCAGATAGAGCATGGTATTGCGGTCACGCTGCGCCAGTAATTTTGCCCCAATGCCCTCATATTTGCGATTTGACCAGTCTAAATGGTTCATGCATAAGCCATGTACAAACAAAGTAATACGACCGCTTAGCTCACCTTTTTGCAGCGAGCCATAATAGTCATAGATCACCATCGGCAAGGCCAGAGGATTCTGATATTTCAGCAGATAATCCCCGATAATGCCATTTAAGACACTGACCAGGAAATGCAAGGAAGGTGTCAGCGGTTTATTATGCAGTTTAGGAAAGCGTTCAATAATCTGGCGCAAAGCAGGGGCAATCAGGGTATTGCCGTAATGAAACAGCATGTCATAAGACATTTGATAGAGCCGCACGATTGAAGGAATATTCTGAATTTTTTCTGAATTATTTTCACTTAAACCGAAAATACTCATTAAAATTTCGCGTTGAATACTCTTGATCAGCTCCTGGATCACATCGTTAAAGCGCATCGTTACCAGCTGCGCCAGACCTTCCAGTACATCGGCCTGACTCGGCGGGGTTCGATCCCATCGACAATAGGTTTCATGTAACGGTGTCAAACTTGGCATCTGATCCTGTCCTTTCAATGAGCCGCATGTGGTGCCATCTTTCTTTTTAAAGAACTTCGCGGTATAAATTCTTTTTCTTGTTGAGTTTCCTGATTTTGAGGGCCTCAGCTTAAAATAACGAGAATGAGAGAAGATTTTGAGCTTTTTTGTCAGACAATTTAAGCAATTAACTGGTCTTATAACGTAGTGTACTTCACATTATTTAAATTAAATTTTGATGATTGATGGGTTTTTTGTTGGTAGTTCATGAATATCATTTATTTGCATGGTTTTAAGAGTAATTCGAACTCGATCAAGGGGAAATTGCTGCAACATTACTGTGCAAAGTATCCTGAAATTCAGGTACATTTACCCGATTTAAACATGTCACCGAACGCTGCCATTGCGTATGTTTCTGGCCTGATTGAATCGATGCATGATGTGGCGTTACTGGGCAGCAGTCTCGGCGGATTTTATGCGACACATCTGGTCGCACAGCATGCTGTGCCTGCTGTACTGATCAATCCGGCAATGCGACCATGGCAACTGTTTCTTGAACTATTTGATGAGCAACTGCCTTATCAGGTTCATCCGAAATGGTGTCTGGATGAAGCAGATCTGGTACAACTCCAGCAATTGGCCCTGCCTGTTGCACAAGATGCAGACAAAATACTGGTTCTGCTGCAACAAGGTGATGAAGTTTTGGATTATCGTGAAGCACATCGTTATTATAGTGCTGCGCATCCCCCTGCAATACTGATGACTGAAGCGCATGGCAGTCACGGGATGGATGATTTTGCGGAAAAAATTCCGTTCGTCTTACAGTTTTTATTGGACTGCATAAAAAAGGAAACCGAATAACGTGTCTCAATATACGGCTCAATCTCTTGAAGTTTTATCTGGTCTGGATCCGGTCCGTCGTCGTCCGGGCATGTATACCGATACTTCTCGTCCCAACCATTTGGCACAGGAAGTGATTGATAATGCTGTCGATGAGGCACTGGCAGGACATGCCAACAAGATTACCGTCACGGTCTATAAAGATGGTTCTTTATCAGTCGAAGACAATGGCCGTGGGATGCCGGTGGATATTCACCCTGAATACGGCCAGAGCGGTATTGAAATTATCATGACCAAACTGCATGCCGGCGGTAAGTTCAGCACCGATAACTACCAGTTTTCCGGTGGTTTGCATGGCGTCGGGATTTCAGTGGTCAATGCGCTTTCGACCCGGGTAGAGGTTGAAGTTCAGCGTCAGGGCAATCTGTATAAAATGGCCTTTGAAAATGGCGAACCGGTTGCACCGCTTGAAGTGCTGGCAGGTAAGGCACCGAAACGGGTATCAGGAACTACGGTACAATTCTGGCCTGAAGCCAAATATTTTGATTCGCCTAAATTTGCCTTAAAAGCGTTAAAACATAATCTCAAAGCCAAAGCTGTTTTGGCGGCGGGTTTACAGATCAATTATGTTGATCAGATCAATGATGAAAAGATTACCTGGCAGTTTGAAAATGGTCTGGTTGATTATTTGATGGACGAGCTGGAAGACCGTGAAATTATTCCGGCACCGGCGTTTGTTGCCACAGGCGATGCGGAACGTGCCAGCGCAGAATTTGCAATTTGCTGGAATGTCGAAGGGGGTGAAAGCGTCCAGGAATCTTATGTCAACCTGATTCCGACCGCACAAGGCGGAACGCATGTGAATGGTCTGCGTTCAGGCGTCACCGATGCGATGCGTGAATTCTGTGAACTGCGTAATTTGCTGCCGCGGAATATGAAACTCTCTGCCGAAGATGTCTGGGACGGCGTCAATTATATCCTGTCGCTGAAATTTCAGGAGCCGCAATTCTCAGGTCAGACTAAAGAACGTCTATCGAGCCGTGAAGCAGCTGGAATTGTGCAGAATATTGCCAAAGATGCCTTTGCATTATGGTTGAACCAGAATTCTGACATCGCCATGCAACTGGCAGAAATGGCCATTTCCAAAGCCGGTCGCCGTCTCAAAGCAGCGAAAAAAGTAGAACGTAAGAAAATTGTCGCGGGTCCAACCTTGCCGGGGAAACTGTCGGACTGTGTAGGCCATGATCTGGATCAGTCAGAACTGTTTATTGTGGAAGGGGATTCTGCGGGTGGTTCGGCCAAGCAGGCGCGTGATAAGAACTTCCAGGCGATTATGCCAATTCGTGGAAAAATCCTGAATACTTGGGAAGTCTCTTCTGACGAAGTTCTAGCATCGCAGGAAGTACACAATATTGCGATTGCCATTGGCGTTGATCCGGGTTCGGATGACTTGTCTGAACTGCGTTATGGCAAGGTCTGTATCCTGGCGGATGCCGACTCGGATGGTTTGCATATCGCGACTTTGCTGTGTGCCTTGTTTGTAAAGCATTTTCCTACACTGGTCGAGGAAGGGCATTTATTTGTAGCGATGCCGCCATTATTCCGTATTGATGACAATAAAGATGTGCACTACGCTTTGGATGAAGATGAGCTGAATAGCATCCTGAAAAAATGCAAAACCAAGAATCCGCAAATCACCCGATTCAAGGGTCTGGGCGAGATGAATGCCAGTCAGTTACGTGAAACCACGCTTGATCCAAACACGCGTCGTCTGGTGCAACTGGATCTGGATGATGCTCATCATACCGCAGGGTTACTGGATAAACTTTTGGCGAAAAAGCGTGCCAGTGACCGCAAAGACTGGTTGGAGCAAAAAGGTAATCTGGCAGATTTGGTGGTTTAAACTATCGAATTTAAGCAGTAAAAAATCCCGCAAGCGCGGGATTTTTTGTTTTAAAACAGTGCAAAAAATATTCAAGGTGCTGCACTTTATTTGTACATCATCTTCTATCTTAGTTTTGGCATATTTTGATTGGTCTTTATGCAACTTATTTAAAGTTGAGTCTGAGTTCTACATTGCAATAGGGCTTTAAGTCTTTTTAGTATGACTAAATACATGATTCATAATACAAATAATGAGATCAGTTAAAGTGAATTTTTTTATTTTTTGAAGCCTTGGCACAGAAATTGAATCACTCCATCCAGATGTACAACAAGACAAGCATGAAAAATGCACCATTATAAAGTTTGGAGAAAAATCTGATGTTCCAACGCAATTTATTTTCAAAAAGTATTTTAGCCGCAACCATGGCAGGGGCTGTTGCATTAACGGGGTGTTCAAAATCTGCTGAAAAAGCAGAAGCCCCGGGCGCAGAAAGCAAAGTCGCAGACAGCGGCGACACGATTAAAGTCGGGATCCTGCATTCATTGTCAGGCACGATGGCAATTTCTGAGACCTCACTGAAAGATACGGCCTTAATGGCGATTAAGGAAATCAATGATAATGGTGGGGTACTGGGTAAAAAACTGGAACCTGTGGTGGTCGATCCAGCATCTGACTGGCCACTGTTTGCAGAGCAAGCACGTCAGCTGATTACCCAAGACAAAGTCGCGGTAATTTTCGGTGCATGGACGTCGGTGTCACGTAAATCTGTCTTACCAGTGGTTGAAGAGCTGAATGGCTTATTGTTCTATCCCGTACAGTACGAAGGCCAGGAACAATCCAAAAATATTTTTTATACTGGTGCTGCGCCTAACCAGCAAGCCATTCCAGCCGTGGAATACTTGATGAGTGAAGAGGGCGGTAAAGCGGAGCGTTTTGTTCTGCTCGGTACAGACTATGTTTACCCACGTACCACCAACCAGATTTTACGTGCTTTTTTAAAGTCTAAAGGCGTGGCTGATGCGGACATCATGGAAGAGTACACGCCATTTGGTCATAGCAACTATCAAACCATTGTCGGCAATGTGAAAAAATTCGCAGCTGGTAAAAAGACTGCGGTGATCTCGACCATCAATGGCGACTCGAATGTGCCGTTCTATCGTGAATTGGGTAATCAGGGCATTAAAGCCTCTGATATTCCCGTCATGGCGTTCTCGGTGGGTGAAGAAGAACTGCGTGGTATTGACACCAAGCCATTGGTCGGTCATTTGGCGTCATGGAACTATTTCATGTCAGTGAAGAATCCGGTCAATACAGAATTTACCAACAAAATGAAGCAGTATGCAGTGGAATTCAAACTGCCGAATGCAGACAAGCTCGTGACCAATGACCCAATGGAAGCAACTTATGTCGGGATTAACATGTGGAAGCAAGCCGTTGAAAAAGCAGGTTCTACAGAGGTCGATAAAGTCCGTGAAGCGATGGCAGGTCAGGAATTCAAAGCCCCATCGGGCTATACCTTAAAAATGGATGCGACGAATCACCACTTACACAAGCCAGTCATGATTGGTCAGATTCGTGGCGATGGACAGTTTGATGTGGTCTATAAAACGCCACAAGCCATCCAGGCACAGCCTTGGAGCCCGTACATTCCGAAATAACAGCTATCTTTTGCCTGCCACAGCCGTGGCAGGTGTCCTCTGATTTTTTTCTTACTCTCCACGGAAAATTTCCAATGGAATAGGGGTGAATATAATGAATATTCGCGTGAATATCGCCGCTATTTTTCTGGTATTTGTACAGGTTATTTGTGTACAACTGGTATCAGCAGAACAATCCTCAAATAGCACTGCATTGACTGCAGCAATACAACAAGATGCAATCCAGCAATTTGTGCAAGGTGATTTTGCCCAGCGCCGTGCTTTACTGAAGCAATGGCCGGGCAGTATTGAGCAGTTAGATCAGCTTGCAGAATATGTTGAAAACGAGCAGCTTTATAGTGGGGCTAATGGTCAAACCTATATTTTAGAATCGGACGAAAAATTACTCAGCTATCCGAGTCTAGGCATCGTTGCAGATTGGCCGAGTGACTTATCACAAGTGACTTTGGTGAATACCTTGCGTAAAGCGCTCAACTTTGGTTTGGCACAAAGAAAACTCAAATCTGAAGATGCTTCCGAGCGTTTAGAAGCGATTGATATTTATGAAAGCAACTTGGCAGAGCTGAATGTTGCTCACATCAATGCCCTGTATTTGAACGAACAAAATAACAAAGTCAAAGCCCGTTTGGCCCAGCTTAAAGCGCGTCTGGATTATCAAGATGCAGATGTCTTAGTTAAAATTCAAGCGGCGAAAGCCTTGCAAGACTCCAATCGTCCCGATGTCTTGGCGATGATCGACAATGAGCTGACACAGCCGAATATCCATTCTGAGCTGAAAGCGGCTTTGCTTGAAGCGAAAAGCAGTATTAAAACCCGGATTCAAGCCAGTGAATGGACTGGGCATTTATTTTCAGGGCTGAGTACTGCGAGTATTTTACTGCTTGCAGCACTCGGTTTAGCCATTACTTATGGTTTGCTCGGTGTCATCAATATGGCGCATGGTGAGCTCATTATGATTGGCGCCTATACTACTTATGTGGTGCAAAGTCTGTTTAAAAGCTATTTGGGTAGCTATGTCGAGTGGTACTTAATCGCCGCTATTCCTGCGGCATTCTTGGTGAGTGGACTGATCGGTATGTTGATTGAACGTACCGTGATTCGTCCATTATACGGTCGTCAACTTGAAACCTTGCTTGCAACCTTTGGGGTCAGCCTGATTCTGATGCAATTGGTACGCATGACTTTTGGTGCGCAAAATGTCGAAGTTTCTAACATTTCCTGGCTGTCAGGCGGGATCTCGATTACTCCAAGCTTGATGCTGCCCTATAACCGTATTGCGATTATTGTCTTTACTATTGCAGTGCTTTTGTTGTTGGTTTACCTACTGAATAAAACCCGTTTTGGCTTGTTTGTACGTGCGGTGACGCAAAACCGTCAAATGGCGCGAGCAGTCGGTATTCGTTCAAGCCGTATCGACATGATGGCCTTTGGTTTAGGTTCAGGTCTTGCAGGACTAGCCGGATGTGCTTTGGCACAAGTCGGTAACGTCGGGCCGGATTTAGGGCAAAACTATATTATTGATGCCTTCTTGGTTGTAGTAGTCGGTGGTGTAGGTCAGGTGTGGGGTGCAGTCCTTGCAGCGCTTGGTCTGGGTATTAGCGGTACAGCCTTGGAAATTGGCATTGGTGCGGTACTGGCAAAAATTATTCTCTTGGTGCTTGTGATTTTGTTTATTCAGAAACGTCCACAAGGTTTGTTTGCCATCAAAGGCCGTTTTGTGGAGTAAGCACATGAAGATCACACAATTATTATCCGACAAACCGCATAGTGGCATTGCGATTGCCGTGTGCTTTGCCATTTTATTGGCATTGCCATGGTTACACCTGTTACCTGCCGATTCAACCCTGCATTTATCTGCGTATTGGGTCACCCTGATTGGCAAAATCATGTGCTTGGCCTTGGTCGCTTTGGCACTCGATTTAGTGTGGGGTTATGCCGGCATTTTAAGTTTGGGGCATGGTTTGTACTTTGCCCTTGGCGGTTATGCCTTTGGCATGTACCTGATGCGCCAGTCTGCAGGGGATGGTATTCCTGACTTTATGCGCTTCCTGAGTTGGACGGAAGTGCCATGGTTTTGGGTGGGGACTGAATACTTCCTTTGGTCACTTGCCCTTGTGGTGTTAGTACCGGGCATCATTGCCTTTATTTTTGGTTTCTTTGCTTTTCGCTCGAAAATTAAGGGCGTGTATTTCTCGATTATTACCCAAGCTATGACTTTTGCTGCTGCATTACTTTTCTTCCGTAATGAAACCGGCTTTGGTGGCAACAACGGCTTTACCGGTTTTAAAACTATTTTAGGTATGGACATTACCTCGGCATCGATGCGGGCAAGTTTGTGCTTTATCACCGCTTTGGTATTGTTGCTGTGCTTTATTGGTTTACGTCATTTGATGAATAAACCGTATGGCCGTGTACTCGGTGCAATTCGTGACAGCGAAAACCGTCTGCAATATTTGGGCTACCGTACCTTGTGGTACAAGCTCTCGGCATGGGTGCTATCTGCGGTGATTGCAGGCATTGCAGGGGCACTGTATGTGCCACAAGCCGGCATTATTAACCCAAGTGAAATGAACCCGGTGAACTCGATTGAAATGGCGGTGTGGGTGGCAGCGGGTGGTCGTGGCACGCTGATTGGTCCATTGATTGGGGCAGGCTTAATCAATGGAGTAAAAACCTATTTTACTTCGGCTTATCCTGAAGCATGGCTGTTGATTTTGGGTACGTTATTTATTGTAGTGACCATCTTCCTGCCAAAAGGCATTATTGGTCTGTTTGACCGTTTTAAAAAGGAGCGTAGCGAATGAGCGAAATCCTACAACCGCATGGTGGTCATGCTTCTGAAGGCTATGGTCGTCCAAAAGAACAAGGCGCAGACTTTACTCACGGCATAGCGCTATATCTGGAAAAAGTAAGCGTCTGGTTTGATGCTTTTCGTGCCTTAAATGATTTGTCGCTCTACATTGAAGAAGGGGAATTACGCTGCATCATCGGGCCGAACGGGGCAGGTAAAACCACCCTCATGGATGTGATTACCGGTAAAACGCGACCAACCGAAGGCACAGCATTTTTTGGGCAAAACTACGATTTAGCCAAAATGAGCACTGAACAAATTGCCGAAGCAGGCATTGGGCGTAAGTTCCAAAAACCGACGGTGTTTGAAAATTTCACCGTCATGGAAAATCTGCTTCTAGCAGCACCCAAAGACAAACGTGTGAAAAAAAGCCTCTTTAGCAAGCTTGATCCGGATGCACAAAATGCCTTGGATGAATCCCTCACTCAAATTCGTCTGCAAGAGTTCATTAATAAACCTGCTGGCTTGCTGTCACATGGTCAAAAGCAATGGTTAGAAATCGGTATGTTGCTGATGCAACGTCCAAAACTGATTTTGCTTGATGAACCTGTAGCAGGCATGACCGATGCCGAAACCGAACGCACGGCGGAGCTGTGTTTAGAACTCAAGAAAAATCACACCCTCGTTGTGGTCGAGCATGACATGAGCTTCATTGACACCATTAGTGAAAAAGTCACGGTACTGGCGCAAGGGGCAATTTTGGCAGAAGGCACATTGGCAGAAGTACAAGCCAATGAAGATGTCATTGAAAAGTATTTAGGGCGTTAAGGAGCTTGCGATGTTAGAAGTCAAAGACGTCAATCAATTTTATGGTGGCAGTCATATTTTACGTGATGTGTCATTGACTGCACCTGTGGGTGAATGTTCGGTGGTGCTTGGACGCAATGGGGTGGGGAAAACCACGCTCCTTAAATGTCTGATGGGTATTTTACCGATTAAATCCGGACAGATTTTGTTGGATGGCAAGGACATTTCGAAACTCAGTCCTGAACAGCGTGTCCGTGCAGGTCTGGCTTATGTGCCCCAAGGTCGAGATATTTTTTCAACTTTAACCGTGGAGGAAAACATCCTCATTGGTATGGCGAAATTTAAAGGCGCAAAGACACGCAAAGTGCCTGAGCATCTCTATGAAATTTTCCCTGTGTTGGATGAAATGA
Organism: Acinetobacter sp. TWP2-2-3; assembly: GCF_049896445.1. Lineage (GTDB taxonomy): Bacteria > Pseudomonadota > Gammaproteobacteria > Pseudomonadales > Moraxellaceae > Acinetobacter. The sequence continues at coordinate 11,494 of NZ_JAFCUI010000011.1, read as the reverse complement.
AGCATCGCCGTGGCGGAGATTTGTCTGGTGGTCAGCAGCAGCAGCTTGCCATTGCACGAGCACTTGCTTCTGAACCGCGTGTGCTGATTTTGGATGAACCGACTGAAGGTATTCAGCCATCCATTATTAAAGACATTGGCCGGGTCATTCGTAAACTGGCGGATGGTGGTGAGATGGCGATTGTGCTGGTTGAGCAGTTTTATGACTTTGCTGAAGAACTTGCTGATGGATATACCGTGATGGCACGTGGCCAAGTCGTGGCGCAAGGTGTGGGTAGTGAAATGCCGGAGAAAGGCATTCGGGAGTTGGTGGCAATTTAAGGCTTTTAGCTCCTTCTCCTATGGGAGAAGGTGGGGGGTGAGGGCTTATCTTTATTTACCTCTCCCTAACCCTCTCCTAGAAGGAGAGGGAAAAAGCCTCCCTGAGCAAGATATAAGCACTGCTTTATATCGAAGCGTAAGAAAGGGAGGTTTGGAGGGATTAGATTTTAAATCTCCTCTTACGAAGCAGAGCTTCTCATCTCTTAAAGAGAGAGGGGAATTTTCTTTTTTGAATAATGGAGGGATTAGATTTCTGTATTTTCATCCCAAAGGAAGTACATACCAAATTGTCCAGTTCTAAATTCACCGCCTATCGCTTTGCCCGTATCAGCCATATTTTCCCTATAATATTTTGAATATTATGTTTGTTATAGGGTAATAAGATATCGCTGAATCAGCAATCACTCAACCTTTAAATACATGCCATCCGCCGAGACATTATGGCCAAAACCGCAAGACATTGGATTGTTGCTATTCACTACAATCTGTTGTCCAATTTGAGCGTTAAACTGAAATTTCAAATCAATTTTGCAATTTTCTACGCTGTAATTGGCCTGAGCTTTATTCAGCGACATACGGGTTAAAAATTCTCCCATATTTGGTCCATAAATCAGACTGCGTAAACCCATATAGAGTCCATTAAACTCAATCTGGTAGGCATTAGAAGCTGGTTTAACTTCCATCGTATTCCACTGACCAAAACCTGCATAGCGGACATATTTTCCTGCAAAATTCTTCGGTTTTTCTGGTGCAGGTAACTGTTTTAGATTGAACTGGCTGGCTTTAGTATTCGGAAAAACGGAAAACCAGGCGCGTGCCCATTGCGGCTTTCCAAGCTTGGCATAACTTAAGCCAACATTATTAAACGCCGTGGTGATATCGCGTTCGGAAAAAGCTGTACCACCGTCTTCTACATTCATCGCACAAAAGGATGACCATGCGGCTTGTTGCTCAAATTGCGCTATGGCCTTTTGATATTGTTTTTGGTCGTAGAATTTTTTGCCATTATTTGCATAGCTTTGCACTTTGCTACAGCCTGAACGGAGCTCTTTTTCAAAGTCTGAATCAGCAAAAGTGAGCATACTTAAACTTAAAAGACCAATAGACAATAGAGATTTATACATGGTGTTATTCAGTATGATTTTGAGCTGAATAAAACATAGCCGCTCGTATAAGTAAATAGAACTTGTGCTTATTAAACTGGATAACAACAAAATATCGTGATGGCCAAATATTAAAAAGCTGAAAAGGAGTGTCCAGAAAGCAGTTCTGGAATAGCTTTAAACTAAGAATGAATCAAGCTCGATCCAGATTCAGTTGCAAGAGGACCAAATCACGCCATTGCCCAAACTTCTGTCCGACTTGCGGCATATAGGCAGTTTGAACGAAACCCAGTTTTTCATGCAGACGAATCGATGAAGTGTTTTCAGAATCAATCGCCGCGACCATGATATGCAGTTTCTGTACTTGAGCCTGTTCAATTAAATACTGCAATAATTGAGAACCCAAACCTTGCCCTGCATAATCCGGATTTAAAAAGATGGAATGTTCGACCGTCTGTTGAAAGCCCTGAATACTGCGAAACTGATCATAACAGGCATAGCCAGCAATGACCTGATTTCGCGTATCTTCAACCACAAAAACCGGGAAATTCTGATTTTTAAGCTGCTTAAACCAGATTTTGAAATAGTTCAAATCAAAGGCTGTTCTGTTCCAGGTCGCAGTACCATAGAGTACTTCCTGATTATAAATCTTGAGGATGGTTTCAAGATCATGTTCGGTCGCAGGTCGAATATCAAAATCAGGCATATTCTTGTTCTAGTAGAGGTGAGCTGAAATCACAGTTTAAAAAAAGCAGAACCGGAGTTCTGCTTTCGATCATACATCAATTAGAAATGATATTTCACAAGTGCGCTGACATTGTTTTCATCTTGATTTTTAAGACCAAACTTATTGTTCCACACTGAATGTTCAACACCGAGGTATAAACGGGTATCTGGAGAAATGTGTTTGCCCGCATTCCATTTCCACTGTGTAGTCCAGTTTAACTCGCTTGCTTGAGCGTCTTTTTCAGCAGTTGACCAATCAAGGAAGCCATCTACAAGAAAATCTTCAGCACCCAGTTTAAATGGCACACCATAGGTAAGCGTCATTTGATAATCGTCTTTATTGCCAAACACTTTTTCATTGTTTGCACGATAAAGATTTAAGCTTGCATATTGAAAGTATGGGATATCAAGGTCAAAGCCCACGCCATATAGGAAGTTATCAGCATTATCTGAACCTTCCCACGTTGTTGAAATAAGCACATCTTTCACTGGACCAAAGGCAAGTTTTTGGCCTGTAACTTCGCTTAAGCTTAAACGTGGTGATAACTCAAAGTACGTACTTTTAACATCATCGCCACCGCGCAGACGATCCATAAAGAAGAATACATCTGCATATTTAACTTTTGCAGCATATTCAACAGTTAAAGTAGTTTGCTGATCGTCTACAACTTCATAGTTTTCACCATAAAGACCTGTAACGCTAAAGTCCTGCCAAACTGGTTTTGCTTGAGCAAATGCTGCAGTTGAAGCCAATGCACAAAGTGCCGCAAGTTGTGTAAATTTCATTTAAATCTATCCCCCCGAGAAAGCAGAATAAGCATACAGATTAATAAGTAAAAATAAAGTTAAAAGTGATCGCTGACTTAAATATATTTCAGCCCCCATGAGTTGAATGAAGACGATCATCTTCCTCAGTTTTCATTGCCTTTCGCTGATACTTCTCTAAATTATTATTTTTTAAATAAAGTTGAATATGTAGTGCCTTAAAAGACTGAATGTATAACTAAAAATATAAAATCACTTCAATTTACGATGATTAACTTACAAAATCAGTAAAAAATAGGGGGGGATATACAGATTGTTTAGTAATTAATTTGGGCCTGAGGCTGAACAGCTTTGTTCTGTTTGTGTAATGAGGTTAGTTTGAAAATCTCAAATGACCGTCGTTTTATAAGCCTGTTCTCAGCCTCTTCAAGTGAGATTGAACGGTCTTATATTTCAATAAAAAATTATTTTGCAGGTTGTTATTTTAAAATGACGAAAGAGTATTTTTCCCGGTTATGCAAAAGCAACTAAATAATGATAAAGCAAATGATCTATTCAGGACTGTAAGGCTGACTAGGCGCTGATCTTATAAGATAAATTATTAGGTAAAAGTGAGCTAATTTCGATAAAAAATACTTTTAATTCCTCCTTTTTTAGGTTTCCTGGTCGAGTGTTATTTAAGCGATTTATCGGTCTGGCTAAAAAATTATTTCAAATTAAATCATGTGAAAGGTTGTGAAATTTCCGTTTGAAAAATCCTGTATTTTTGAGCTGAGTAAGCAGTTGTCACAATGGATTATTCTTTTGCTAAAAAACCAAAATATCACTTGCATATTTCCAAGATACAGCCGATATTCAAGATATAAGGACACGATTCTGCAGACTCAAAAATGTGTTCATCATTCAAAATGGAGGGTGTGATTCCAATCATTTGAAGAAGTGAAATGCGATGCGAAACAGCAAGCTACAAACGTGCCAAGATAAAAAATTTTGCACTCAAAAGTTACAAAGATTGAGGATGGTAATATATGAATATTGAACTTCGTACCGATAACCACATTCAGAATAGTGATCGTTTAATTACTTATGTACGGGAAGAATTAAATCAAGAATTCCAGCGCCACAGCGAACGTATTACCCATTTTTCAGTCCATCTTAGTGATGAAAATGGCGCCAAAGGCGGCGATGACGATATTCGTTGTATGATTGAAGCGCGTCCTGCAGGCTTGAAACCTGTCGTAGTCAATCATCGTGGCCATAATGTCGATACTGCGATCCATGGTGCAATTGACCGACTAAAACGTAGTCTGGAACATGTGATCGAGAAAAAAGACAATGTTCGTCTTGGTGCTCTCGAACTAGCAGACACAGATACTGCGGATATCGAAGACTAAGCCGAACCGATTTGAAAAAGCCCTGCGGGGCTTTTTTCGTATTAAACAAAAATATAGTTATGAGAAGCACAACAAATCCTGCTTTATTCGGCATAATAGTCGAAAACGAATCAAAGTGAGCTCCATCATGTTAACTGCGCAACAACAACTTTTTGTGCAAGCACTCGAAGAATTAAATCTGGACCAGGTCAAACAGCTGCTGGCAGATGGACTCAACCCGAATTTTATTGATCATGACAAAGGCCCGGTGATTTCGGTCTGGTCAGATGGCCTGTTTAAATGGTGGGAAGAAGTGTGTGAGCTGTATGAAGCCGGAACACCACTTTCAGAAGAGGAGAAACAGGCACGTTTGGCGGTACATTTACAGATTCTGGAAGAACTGATCCAGGCCAAAGTGAATCTGCATTTGTGGGATGCAGAAGAAATTTATGGTCCACTCTGGGATGCCGCAAGTGCCGCATGCGCGCCAGCTGTACAGCGTTTACTGGATGAAAAAGTCGATCCAAATAGCAAAGATGAAGATGGCATGACTATTTTATCTTCAATTAGTGATCTATTCTTTGATTGTGATTTTGATGAAATCAACTGGTCAGAAGCCTTGGATGAAGAAAAACAGACGCTAGAACTGCTTCGCAAGCATGGCGCAAAAATGACCAAAGAACTCAGTTAAATTTTAATAAAGAGCTCCAACATGACAACATTAAAAACCTTGGGTTTGATTGCACTGGCCGGTTATAGTGCACAGCTTTTCGCAGCAGATTTTGAATTTGATCGACCAGGTGAGGGTCTCAGTACTGGAATTACGCCAGTCGGAAATGTCGCTTGGGAGCAAGGGTTGCCTACAGCGCGTTATAGCAAGTCGGGCGATCAGACCGCGACCACACTCAGTGCAGATATGTTGTTACGTACCGGACTCAGTGATGATCTGGAATTGCGTTTAGGTTGGGCTGGCCCGACCTGGACCCAAGTGAAATCCAATGGCCAGACCGAAGAAGATGATGGTCTGGGCGATGTTAGTATTGGTCTGAAAAAGGCCATTGATTTGGATGATGACAAACTCAGTATGGCTTTGCTGGCCGAAGCCATCATTGCAACAGGCAATGCCGGTTTCACTAATGAAGAAGATATTTACAGCTTGGGTTCTGTCGTGTCGTATCAATATAATGACTTGGTCAGTACCGCATTGACCATGCGTTATGAATGGCAGGACAGCAACTGGGCAGTGTCTGCGATTCCTTCTCTAGGCTACCGCATTACTGATCGCTGGTCAGGTTATTCTGAACTGATTTACCGTAAAGCTGAAAGTGTCGATAATCAATACGCGCTCGGTACCGGGGTTATGTATGCCTTAAACGACCGTGTCCAATTGGATGCGAATGTCGGTGTAGATCTGGATGGTGCAGATCGAAGTTACTTCTCAGGCCTAGGTTTCTCTGTGCTGTTCTAAGTTATTCAACTCACAGATGATGAAATACTCGCAGTTCCCGACCTGGGGGAAAATGCTTGCCCTGGTTATTTTGGGAAGCACCTTGTTCAGCAGTCCTGCTCAGGCGGAAACTGCATTGTTGTCTGCCGAGCAGGCTTTTCCTGTGAGCGTGATCTCCACCAGTCAGCAGCAGGCTGAACTGAGTTGGCAGATTCCAGACAACTATTATCTGTATCAGCATAAAATTGAAGTCCGGCAGGGCAACCAACCGGTGTCGTTTGAGTTGCCACCCGCTGAAGATTTATATGATGATAACTATGGACATACCCAGGTTTATTATCAGCAGTTAAAGTTTCAAATTCCGACTCAGGCAGGGCAATCCTATCAGGTCAGCTGGCAGGGCTGTGCCAAAGACCGGATCTGTTATCCGCCACAAACCATTCAGTTCAAGACCGATTTGTCCGGTCTAGTGCAATTCGAAGCTGCCGGATCAGGAGCAAAGCGTTTACTTGATCTGAATACTTCATCACTGCAACACAATACCCTGTTTAATACAGTGGATTCCTCAGAATCTACAGCAGATGAAATCTCTGCATCAGCCAACACACAAACCGAACCTTATGCAGCACAAGACCAGAAATGGTCAGCCCAGTTGCTTGAGCGCTCTTTGGGCTATGGGCTTTTACTGTTCTTCGGCTTGGGAATTTTACTGGCTTTCACCCCGTGTTCCTTGCCGATGCTGCCAATTCTGACCTCGCTGATCGTACGTGACAGTAAAGGCCTGAAAGCCTGGATGATTGCACTGACTTTTGTCAGCAGTATGGCTACTGTCTATGCGGTACTCGGCTTAATTGCGTCTTCAGCTGGTCTGAACTTCCAGCGCTGGTTGCAGCAACCGGGAACCCTGATCGCATTTAGCATCCTGTTTGTCCTGTTTGCCCTGAATCTGTTTGGCCTGTTTGAAATCAAACTGCCGCAACGTCTGGTTCATCGTCTGGACCGGGCGCAGGCCATGCAGCAGGGAGGGAGTCTGGTCAGTGCCGGTGTCATGGGCATGATCTCGGCACTTCTGGTAGGACCATGCATGACCGCACCACTGGCAGGTGCATTGTTATTTATTTCCCAGACGCAAAGTCAGTGGCAGGGCGCTCTGTTGCTGTTTACTCTGGGTTTTGGGATGGGCACGCCTTTATTACTGGCCAGTATTCTGGGTGCACGGATTCTGCCTAAAGCCGGGCACTGGATGAATCAGATTAAAGTGCTCTTTGCCTTTATCATGCTGGCATTGGCCCTGTATTTTATTCGGCCGCTAATTTCAGAAGCCGCTTTACAATGGTTATCCTTAGCTTTGGGTATGACCTTCGTAGCCTATGTGCTGTTCCGGATTTTCTGGCATCGCACGAGTCTAAGATGGCTGTATATCCTGTGTCTGGTACTGGCTGTACCTTATATTGCTTATAGCCAATATCAGCATAGTCAGCGGTTTTTTGTGGAGCAGGTGAGTACAGAAGTCAACTGGCATGTGGCACGTAGTGCAGCAGAATTTCAGCAGATTTTGAACAAGGCACCACAAGGGCAAAAGATCATTATTGATGTCTACGCCGACTGGTGTGTCGCCTGTCAGCCGATCGAACATCGTATTTTAAAATCTGCAGCGGTGCAGCAGGCGCTTGCGCCATATTTCCTGATCAAGCTGGATTTAAGCCAATATAATGCCTCTCATCAAGCACTGTTAAACCAATGGGAAATTCTGGGACCGCCAACGTATTTATTCTTGAATGCGCAGCAGCAGGAAATTCGTGGCTTGCGTTTGACCGGTGCCTTTAGCGAGGGAGAATTGCTGGCACAACTGCAAGCGCTGGCTCAAAGTGAAAATCCATAATCTAGTCTTAAAAAGCTGAACCCGTTTAAGAGACCTGCATCTGTGCTGGCACCGGTTCAGCATAGGCTTTGACCAGATTACGCCCACCGGCTTTAGCCTGATAAAGCGCCTGATCGGCCTGACTCAATAACTGCTGCGGGCGTAATTCCGCGCTAGAAATGGCAATCCCGAAACTGGCGGTCACCGGAATCAGCTCACCCTCATCACTGAAAATCTGCAATTGCTGAATGGCGATGCGACAGCGTTCAGCCACTTGCTCGGCTTTTTCCAGACTGGTATTTTTAAGCACCAAAATAAATTCTTCCCCGCCAAAACGGCCGACCACATCACTTTCGCGCAATTGCTGGTTCAGTACAGCACTCACTTCAACTAAGGTTTCATCGCCCTTATGATGGCCATAGTGATCATTAATTTTCTTGAAATGATCCAGATCTAATAGCACTAAAGCATAATTGGGAGTGGCTGCGGCATTCAGTTTATCCAGACATTGGTTGATACTACGGCGGTTAAACAGGTTGGTGAGCGGATCAATCTGACTCAGCTGTTTGATCAGCTGCTCGCGATGACGCCATTGACTGAGCAGAATCTCGAATAACACCATGCAGACGGCCAGAATTGGCAAAATGAAATACAGCATCGATAACAGCCAGAAACCATTATAAAAAAGCTTGTCATCGATATTAAAGAGCGGTGAATAAGGTAATTGATGACTGAAACTTAAATAGGCACATCCGCCCAGAAAAATGGAGGCAGGAATCAGCATGCTATACACCAGCGTGCGATGAAACAGCACCAGACCGACCATAATTAAGCAGACGTAAGCGGTGGTAGCGACCGGACTGATCACGCCGACAATATAGGCATCCCGGCATAGCGAAACCACAAAGGTGCCGACTGCCAGATAGGGTAGATAACGTTCCACCAGACGGTTGCCCTGAAATTTATAACAAGGATAAATCAGTAAGGCTAAAATCAATAAAAAACTGCCGTTCAGCACGACTTGTGAATGAACCCGTTCAATCTGTACATATTGCCAATACTCAGGATTGAATAAAACAAAGAGATCCCAGCCGAGCCAGGTCAGATGTACACCGCATCCCAAAGTCAGCATCAGGATGCATTTCTTCAGGATACGCCAGTTCATCACGACTTCATCTTCGACCAGATATTTCTTGATTCTGTGTCTTAGCACTTTTTCTAATACAGGCGATATTCGCTTCATGGTCCCGGTCTGACTTTAATTGTTATGGCAGATTTTTTAAGACTTATTGGATATTTATAGCTTTATTTACACAAGATAATATAAGTTTGAATGCTTGATAAACAACAATATTTAAAACATTTTTGTGATTTAGTTGATATCTGATCTGCTCATTCTTTGCCTATAGCATAAGTGATCTAGGCTATACCAAAGGGTTCTAATCAAAATTAAAGAGGTTAAGAGGCATACAGTTTTGTTCTAAATTCAGGATGATGTGTTTTATTTGTGCTAATTATTTCAATATGGTCAATCGTTAAAATGGCTGCATTGTTAGAAACAACCAAAGATAAAGAGCGAAGCCATGAAAGTTTTACAGATTGATTCCAGTATTTTAGGAGATGCTTCTATTTCGCGTCAGTTGACTCAGGCCGTGGTGGAACAATTGCAGCAAAAATATGCTGAGGCCATTGAAGTTGAGTACCTGGATCTGGCAGCACAGCCTATTCCCCATCTTACTGCCGAAATTTTAATGGGCCAGAATGCAGAACAGACGGGATTGGGCGAGGAAATTTTAGAGCAATATTTGCAGGCGGATATCGTGGTGATTGGTGCAGCGATGTATAACTTCGGTTTGCCATCGACCTTAAAAGCCTGGATTGACCGGATTTGTGTCGCGGGACGTACCTTTAAATATACCGAACAAGGTCCTGTGGGTTTGGCGGGCAATAAGAGAGTGTATATCGCCAGCAGCCGTGGTGGTGTGTATGGCGAGCAAAGTCCGGCTGATTTTCAGGAGGCTTTCCTGAAAACCGTATTTAACTTTACCGGCGTGAATGATATCGAAGTGATTCGTGCTGAAGGGGTGAACATGGGCGAAGCGGTTAAAGCCCAAGCATTGCAAACTGCATTGCAGCAGGTTCAGGCCATTTAAAAATCTAAAACCTCTTTTCAAAGGTCAGCTACGGCTGACCTTTTTTATGCATTGAATTATGGTTAATCTCGGTCCAGACGATGGGCAAATTCTGCAAGATCGGTCAGGGCCTGCTTGGCTTCATCGAACCAGGCACTGAACATCTGGAAGTTGTGCCACATGCCGGTATACAGTTTAAATTCGACCTCGACACCCGTCTGTTCCGCTTTTTCTTTAAAACGGCTAGCATCATCCAGCAGAATTTCCTTGGAACCTACCTGAATATGAATCGGTGGCAAACCGGTTAAATCGGCAAAAAAAGGAGAAACTTCCGGATCACCACGATCAATCGAACGCGGCACATAATATTCAATCCCGGTTTGAACCGTTTCCAGAGACAGCAGGGCATCATGCTTCTGGTTATAACGTAAAGATTCACTGGTCAACGTTAAATCCAGCAGTGGAGACAGCAGAATCAGACCGCTGACCTGTGGCAGACTTTCCTGCTGTATTTTGAGTGCCAGCGCCAAGGCCAGATTGGCACCGCAAGAATCGCCGGACAGAATAATATCTTTGGCCTGAACACCTTGATCCAGCAGCAGATTATAGACATCAAACAAGGCTTCTAATGCTTCTGGATAGGCAGATTCAGGTGATAGCGGATAATCGACATGCAGTACCTGCATCTGGGTTCGAGCCGCAATTTGAGTCATAAAGGCGCGATGGGTATTTAAAGAACCTAAGTAAAATGCGCCGCCATGAATATGAAAAATCAGCTGGGTCGATTCCTGCTGCGGCTTAATTTCTTCCGCGCGCAGTCCGGCCAGTCGGAGCGAGCGAATCTTTACCGTTTTATCCTGAGGGAAAAGTTTGCACATCTGTTCCAGAGCAATGCGCATTGAACTCGGTGGAAGACTGAATCTGCTCGGGGCACGAATGGCCGTTTTTAAAAAGCTTTCTGTAATTAATTGTTTCGTTAGCGGGCTTATCTTCATCTTCCTTCCATCTTTTTGTGCTTTTATTGATCGTGTAGATTATTTACCAACCATATTTACAAGGTTACACTAAATAGTCACAGCTAAAAATTGAAAAATTGTTGTGACTTTTTAATACTACATGGGTCTATTTTCAGACTAAGGAAATGAAGAAAAATGAAAAAAATAGCGCTTACGTTAGGACTACTAGGCTTATCTGCACTGGCTAATGCCGCGGATCCTTTAAATGGCACGGTATGGAAAACCATTGATGATAAAACCAAGCAGCCTAAGGCCATGGTTAAATTCACTGAACAAAAGAACGGCACTTTGTCAGCCAGTATTCAGTCTGTGTTAACTCCAGGTGAAGAAAATGCCTGCAAGAAATGTGAAGGTCCATATCACAACAAATCTCTGAAAGGCCTGACCATTGTTAAAGGTCTAAAAAATGCTGGCGGGACTAGCTATGACAGCGGTTCGATCCTGGATCCGCAATCTGGTAAAACCTATAAGTTGAAAGGCCAGCTAGCAGACGGTGGCAAGAAGCTTGAGCTACGTGGTTTTATCGGCGTAGCGGCATTGGGTCGTAACCAGACCTGGATTCGTGCCAACTAATTTATTTTAAGCAGATATACAAAAGCCTGACCGATGTCAGGCTTTTTTTTTATAACTATTAGGGTCTGTTGACATTTACTGTTCATAATTAACCCTATAAAGGTAGCCATAAAAATATACAGGCTAAAGCAACAGAACTTTGATAATTTCTTTTGAGCTTGTCATATCGAGTAGCTAT